>NZ_JBAWUK010000003.1:3953-65029 GCF_037079935.1 Stenotrophomonas maltophilia group sp. Smal12
ACCGTTGGCGCCATGGATGGCGCCATCGAGCCCCCATGGACGGGTTTACGGCGTGTCCTGCAAACCCACACCGCCCCGCCATTCCACGGAATGCCCGCTTTTGATGTTGATGTTGTCTCGGCGGGTGCCGGGCGCAGCCCGGCAAAATCCCTCTACCGGAAGATCACCGTGGCCTCGGTGCCCTTGCCCGGCTCGCTGGCCAGGCTGACCTTCCAGCCGAAGCGGTCGCACAGCCGGCGCACGATCGACAGGCCCAGGCCGGTGCCCTGCGGGCGGCTCGGCTCGGCGCGGTAGAACGGTTCAAACGCGCGCGACAGCGCCTCGGCGGACATGCCGATGCCGGTATCGCGCACCACCACCCGGTCATTGAGCACGTGCACGTCGATACGCCCTTCGTCGGTGTAGCTGCAGGCATTGCGCACCAGGTTGCTGACCACCACCTGCAGCACCCGCGGCGGTGCGTGCAGCTGTACCGGGCCTTCGCCGTGCAGGTGCACCGATACGGGCCGGTTGCCCAGCAGCTCGTTGGCGTTGTCCACCTCGTAGCGAACGATGTCGTTGACGTCGAACAGCTCGATCTGCGGTTCGACATCGGCCTCGCGGGCCAGGATCAGGAACGCGTCGATCACCGCTTCCATGTCGCGGCCTGCACGCTGGATGCGCTGCAGGCTGCGGCGCAGGCGCGGCTGCAGGGTTTCATCGCCCAGGGCCATGTCGCTGGCCACGCGGATGACGGTCAACGGCGTGCGCAGCTCATGGCTGGCATCACGGGTGAAGTTGCGCTCGCGCGCCACGTGCGCGCTGACCCGGTTGGCCAGCGAATGCAGTGCGGCCGCCAGCTGGCGGGTCTCGCCCTGCATGTCCGCCGGCAGCTTGTTCGGCTCCAGATCGGCCGCTTCGGGGTGGCCCGGGTCCCAGCGCGAGACGCGCCGCGCCAGCCAGTTCACCGGCGACACCAGTCGTTTGGAGGCACGGTAGGTGACCCAGCTGGCGCCATACACCGCCAACAGGGTCAGCAGCACCGGCACGATGCCGAACCAGAACGCCAGCATCTCCGCGCGCGAGCGCAGGAACACCAGGTACAGGCGACCGGCAGGCCGCACGTCGACCAGCACCAGCTGGTCGTCCTGGGGCAGCTCGTGGAAGCCAGGCTCCAGGGTGCGCAGGTTGGCCGGCAATGACAGTGCCGACTGCCCGCTTTCCAGCAGGTAGCCGCGGATGTTGTGGGTGTTGGGCGGCGGCTGCACCGGCGACGCCTCGTGCAACGTCCAGTAATAGGCCGCTTCCTCGCGCAGGGCGGCGCCGACCAGGCTGTGCTTGATCACCAGCGAGACCAGCCAGGCACCGAGCAGGATGCCCAGGCTGGCCAGGACTGCCTGCAGGATGAAGGCGATACGGATCTTGCGCGGCAGGCCGTGCGGCATTGCGGGGTCCCGGTCAGAGCGCTGCGATTATAGGCAGCGCACTGCGCCGTAGTCGTGCACGGACGCTGACCGGCGGCAACGCCGGCCGGTCATCCGTGCCCGGTGCGGGGTCGTTGCCCGGCCGGGCCTGATGCTGCACAGGCCGGGCCCCGATCAGGCCATCGGCTGGGCAATATCGGCAATGCGGTAGCCGGCGCTCTGCACGGTGTGCAGCAGCGGACGGTCGAACGGCTTGTCGATGATCTTGCGCAGGTTGTACAGATGGCTGCGCAGGGTGTCCGAATCCGGCAGGCCATTGCCCCAGATCTCGCGTTCGATCTCCTGGCGGGTGACCACGCGCGGCGATTCGCGCATCAGGATGGTCAGCAGGCGCAGGCCGATCGGCGACAGCTGCAGCTCGGTGCCGGCACGGGTAGCCCGCATGCTGACCGGATCGAGGACCAGGTCGGCGACCTTCAGCACCTCCGAACCGACCTGGCGGCGTTCGCGACGGATCAGCGCGCGCAGGCGGGCTTCCAGCTCCTGGATCGCGAACGGCTTGGTCAGGTAGTCATCGGCGCCGAACCCGAGGCCGGTGAGCTTGTCGTCCAGCGTGTCGCGTGCCGTGAGCATCAGCACCGGCGTGGACTTGCGCGCATCGTTGCGCAAGCGACGGCACACTTCGATGCCATCCAGGCGCGGCAACATGAGATCGAGCACCACGACGTCATAGCTGTTCTCCGCCGCGAGACGGTAGCCATCCAGGCCGTCCTGTGCATAGTCGACTTCGAAGCCGCGACCTTCCAGGTATTCCCCGATCATCTCGGAGATGTTGCGGTTGTCTTCGACCACCAGCACCAAGCCGGAGGTCTCCTTCGTCTGACGCATGTGATTCCCTCTAACTTCAGCTTTGTGAAACATGCCGGATCGACGGTGGACGCGATGTGAAGTTCCGTCAAGAGGTACACAAACGGTTCAGAGCAGTGGCCGGAGCAGCGGCCAGACGTTGTCCAGCACCTTCGGCTGCGCCTGCGCCGTGGGATGCAGGCCGTCGGCCTGCATCATGCCCGGCTGCAGGGCCACGCCCTCCAGCAGGAACGGCAGCAGCGGCACCTTGTACTGCGTGGCCAGCGCCTTGTAGGCCGCGGCCAGGCGCTGGCGGTAGGCCGGTCCGTAGTTGGGGGGCACGTCGATGCCCAGCAGCAGCACCTTGGCGCCGGCCTTCTGGCTGGCCTGCACCATTTTTCCCAGGTTGCCCTGCACCTGCGCCGGAGTCAGCCCGCGCAGCGCGTCATTGCCGCCCAGCGCGATCACCACCACGGTCGGCTTCTCCCTGGCCAGCAGGCCCGGCAGGCGGGTCAGCGCGCCGGCGGTGGTTTCCCCGCTCATGCTGGCGTTGACGATGCGCGCCGGGGTTTTCGACTGCTGCCTGACCCGCTGTTGCAGCAAGCTGACCCAGCCGGCGTCGGCGGGGATATTGTGGGCGGCACTGAGGCTGTCGCCGAGCACCAGCACGGTGCCGGCCGGACCTTTGGCACAGGCCAGCCCCGGCAACAGCAGGAACCCTAGCAGCAGCACCATCATCGCGCCGGCTCGCCGGCTCCATCCCGTCTTGCGCATTGGAGTCTCCTCATCGACAGCCTGTCCCCCCGCAACGCGCCCGTCGCCATCGCCGTCGACCAGGTCGGCAAATCCGTGCAGGGCCCGGAGGGTGAAGTCCACATACTGGACAACATCACCCTGACCGTCCATGAAGGCACCAGCGCGGCCATCGTCGGCGCTTCCGGTTCGGGCAAGACCACCCTGCTCGGCCTGCTGGCCGGGCTGGACCTGCCCAGCCGCGGCCGCATTGCGCTGTCGGGCCAGGACCTGGGCGGCCTCGATGAAGAGGCGCGGGCCCAGCTGCGCGCGCGCGAGGTCGGCTTCGTGTTCCAGAGCTTCCATCTGCTGCCGGCGCTGACCGCCGCCGAGAACGTCGCGTTGCCACTGGAGCTGGCCGGGCGCGAGGATCGCGCGCGGGTCGATGAAGTGTTGGCCCAGGTCGGCCTCTCCCATCGTGCCCGCCACTACCCGCGCCAGCTGTCCGGTGGCGAGCAGCAGCGCGTTGCACTGGCGCGAGCCTTCGTCACCCGCCCGCGCATCCTGTTCGCCGACGAACCGACGGGATCGCTGGACCATGCCACCGGCCAGCACGTCAGCGACCTGCTGTTCGAACTCAACGCCGGCAGCGGCACCACCCTGGTACTGGTCACCCACGACCTGCGCCTGGCGCAGCGTTGCCAGTACATCCACCGCATCGATGACGGCCGCCTGCTGCCGGTCGAGCGTGGGGCACAGGCATGAACGTGCTGCGCCACGCGTGGCGCGCACTGCGCCGCGAGGCGCTGGCCGGCGACCTGCTCACCGTGTTCGCCGCACTGGTGCTGGGCGTGGCGGTAATGACCGCGGTGGGCACGCTGGTGAACCGGGTCAACCTGGCGCTGACCGGCAGCGCGGCGGAAATGCTCGGTGGCGATCTCGGCATCGCCGGGCGTGATGACCCGCCGCAGGCATTCGCCGACGAGGCACAACGGCGTGGACTGGCCTACACCCGCATCGCCAGCTTCGGCAGCGTGCTGTTCAACGGCGATGCCAGCCAGATGGCCAGCATCAAGGCGGTGCAGGCGGGCTATCCACTGCGCGGCACGCTGCGGGTACGGGCCACGCCCGGCGGGGCGCTGATCACCGATGCCGGCATGCCACCCAAGGGCCAGGCCTATGCCGACCCACGCCTTCTGCAGGGGCTCGGGCTGAAGGCCGGCGATGATCTCGAGTTCGGCGCCGGCACGCTGCGCATCGCCGGCATCATCGAGGCCGAGCCCGACACCGGTGGCGACCTGCTGACGCTCTCCCCCACCCTGCTGGTCAACCGCGCCGACGTGGACGGCACGGGACTGCTCGGCCCGGGCAGCCGCATCAACTACCGGCTGATGTTCGCCGGACCAGCCGATCAGGTTGCCGCGCTGCGCCAGTGGTTGCTGCCGCAGGTGAAAGGCCTGCGCCTGCTGAGCGTGGATGACACCCAGCGCGGCGTGCGCCAGGCCTTCGACCTGGCCGGCCGCTTCCTCGGCCTGAGCGCGCTGCTGGCGGTACTGCTGGCCGGCGTGGCCACGGCGCTGGCGGCCAACCGCTTCGCCCTGCGCCGCATCGACCAGGTGGCGATCCTGCGCTGCCTGGGTGCGCGCCAGCGCGACATCCTGCTGGGCCTGGCACTGCAGCTGCTGATGCTGGCGGTGCCGGCCTGTGCGCTCGGCATCGGCCTGGGCATGGCCGCGCAGGAAGGCCTGGTGCAGGTACTGGGCAGCCTGGTGCCGCAGCGCCTGCCGTTGCCCGAGGCGATGCCTGCGCTGACCGGCGCCGGCATCGGCCTGCTGCTGCTGTTCGGCTTCAGCCTGCCGCCGCTGCTGCGCCTGCGTGGGGTGCCGCCGATGCGCGTGCTCAACCGTTCCTTCGCCGCCCTGCCGCCGGCGTCACTGCTGGCCTATGTGGCAGCGCTGGCAGCCAGCCTGCTGCTGGCGGTACAAGTCACCGGCGACCTGAAGCTGGCGCTGTGGGTGCTGGGCGGCCTGGCCGCGCTGGCGCTGGCGGCCGGTGCGGTCGGCTTCGTGCTGCTGCAGCTGCTGCGCGGCCTGCAGCACCGCCTGCATGGCAACTGGCGGCTGGGCCTGGCCGCGCTGACCCGGCGCCGCCTGCTCGCGGTGATGCAGCTGGTCGGGCTGTCGCTGTCGCTGTGCGCGTTGCTGCTGCTGGCAGTGACCGGCCCCGGCCTGCTGCAGCAATGGCGCGAGCGACTGCCTGCGGATACGCCGAATTACTTCCTGATCAACATCCAGCCCGAGCAGCGCGACAGTGTGCTGGCCGCATTGCGTGGACTGGGCGCCGGCGACGCCAGCATCGAACCGATGGCGACCGGCCGCCTGATCGCGATCAACGGCAAGCCGCCGCTGCGCGTAGACCGTACGCCTTCGCAGGACGGGCAGCCGTCGCAGGGCGAAGGCCAGCGTGAGGATGATGATGAAAACCGGCCGTTGAACTTCAGCTGGCGCAGCAGCTTCCCGCCGGCCAATACGCTGGTCAACGGCACGTTCTGGACGCCCGACAGCACGGCGCCCGAGGCGTCAGTGGAGATCGGCTGGGCCAAGCGTTACGGCGTGTACCCGGGCGATCGCATCACCATTGCAGTGGGCGAGCAGGAACGCGAGTTCACCGTCACCAGCGTGCGCAAGGCGGACTGGAACACCTTCCGGCCCAACTTCTTCGTGCTGTTGAACCCCAACGCCGTGGGTGACACCCCGCACAACCTGCTGTCGGCCTTCCACCTGCCGGCCGGCAAGGCGGCCGGGCTGGGCGAACTGGTGCGTGCGCAGCCGAACCTGTCGCTGCTGGACGTGGACGCGGTGATCTCGCAGGTGCGCGATGTGATGGAGCGGGTGGCGCAGGCGGTGCAGCTGGTGATGGTGTTCAGCCTGCTGGCTGGTGTGCTGCTGCTGCTGGCCGCGTTGCAGGCCACGGCCGGCGAGCGTCGCTACGACAGCGCGGTGCTGCGCACGCTGGGCGCGACCCGGCGCCAGCTGCGCGGTGCGGTGCTGGTGGAGTTCGGTGCGCTGGGCACGCTGGCGGCGATGCTGGCGGTGGGCGCGGCCGCTGCGATCGGCGTGGCGGTCTCGCAGAAGGTGTTCGAGCTGCCGTTGCTGCCGCCGTGGCCAGGGCTGCTGATCGGCGGCGTAGTCGGCATCGGCTTGAGCCTGTTGGCGGGTTGGTGGGGTACGCGGGCGATCCTGCATACGCCGCCGGCACTGGCGTTGCGTGAGGCCTGAGGCGGTTGCGCCTCCGGATGGCGTGCCGAGCAAGCCCGGCCCCACCGGCAGCCGGTGGATGCGGTGCCGGGTACGCCCGGCACCCATCTCCATCGCGGCGATCAGCCTTCCTTGGGCGCCTTTTCCACGTACTTGGCGAAGACCTCGTCGATCTGCGCGTCCTTCACCTGCTTGCCGGACTGGATCGCTTCGGCCTGGGTGAACAGCGGAATGATCATCGCCATGCCATCGAGCTTGGTCTTCAGGTGCACGCCCGGGGCCTGGCCGAGGAAGCCGTCCCAGCGCTGGCGCACCTTGGCCCAGTAACCGGCAGTGGCCTTCCAGTAGTCACGCGCCGGGGTGAAGTCGACCTCGGTTGTCTTGACGTAGTCGTTGAAGCCGAACTCGCGGGCGATCTCCACCTGGCTGCCGTCGGCGTTGCGCTGCACCTTGGTGTTGAACTGCTCGTGGGTCCAGCCATTGGGCGTGAGCGTGTGGCGGTTGACCACGGCCAGCGCGTTGTAGTCGCTGCGCTTGGTGTACTCACGACGCGGCAACGGGCGCCAGCTCAGGTCGCTGGTCCAGCTCGGCACGTTGTTGGTGTACGTCCATTTGCCGGTGCCACAGTAGCGCGGTGCATCGCTCACTTCATACACGCACTGGGTCCAGGCGCCCTGGTTCACCGCTGCGGGAATGCGGCGTACCTGCCAGGTCTGATCGGCGCTGAACTCGAAACGGCTGGGCGCTTCGTAGACCCAGTCCTGGCGCCAGTGCTTGGTGATGTGGCCGCTCTTCTCATCGAGCAACAGGTGCTGCAGCACGATGCGCTGCGGGGTGTCCTCGACCACGATGACCACTTCGCTGCCGCCGCTTCGCATCGCCGGCGCACGCTCGTAGCCGGGCTTGAGCAGCACGGTCTCGTCGAACGCGAAGTCGACGGTGTACTCGCCCTGCATGGCCAGGATGCTGTCGTGGTCGCGGGCGATGTCGGAGGGCTGCGCGCTGGCCACGCCGCTGGCAGCGAGCAGCAGCATGACGCTGGCTGTCTGGAACTTCATCGGGTCTTCCTTCGGGGTTGCAGGTTCGTTGAGAGGCCGTCCATGGCCGTCGGGCGTTCCATCAGGAAAGGATCACAGGCGGATCAGCGGCAGGTCGCCGGGAATACGCGGTGTCGGCCGGCGCGCGGCGTCGGCGCAGCAGCAATCGTCGATCGCCAGCTCGCCTTCGGCACCCTCCAGCCGCGCGATGCGACGCGTGGTGGCTGCGCCCAGCGAGGACAACGTCGACAGGCTGGCCGCCAGCGTGCGGCCCTCGTCCGCGGCATGCAGGCGCAGCGCACACAGTCGCCAGCGCTGGCCACCGAGATGGCCGGCCAGGCGCCGCCACAGGCGTTCGCCGACACTGCCATCGCTGTCGTGCTCCGGGCCCGGCGGCAGCGCCGCGACCAGCCGGTCCCAGGCCAGGAAATCGCTGTCGGGCAGCAGGTACAGGCGCCACACGCAGCGGCCGCGGGCATCAAGGAAACACAGGCTTTCGCGTATGCCCTCGCTGTCCACGCCCTGGCAGGCGTGCACGCGCACCGCCTGGCGCCAGCCCCCCAGCTCGTTGCCGTCGGCGTGGTACAGGCACAACACAGTGCCGAGCGTGGCCAGCTGTGCCGGGGTCGGCCAGGCCGCGCTGCCCTGCACGGCGATGGCGTCATTCCTGCGTGCGGACAAGGCTTGGCTCATGGGGTCACCAGGAAACGGCAAGGCTGGCGGAAAGAGTGCGGCCCGGGCTGGTGTAGCGATCCAGCACGCGGCTGGTCGGCGACAGCGTCGAACCCACATTGGACCAATCGATGTAGCGCTTGTCGCCCAGGTTGAACACGCCGACGTTGAAGGTCGCGCCCGGGGCGAAGTTCCAGTGCGCCATCAGGTCGGCCACGCCGTAGCCGGCCGGGCGATACACCGTCGCTGCAGTGACGCGGTCCTTGCGCTTGACGAAGGTACCGGCCAGTTCGACGCCCCAGGCGTCGGTGTCGTACATCAGGCCGACGGTGCTGCGCAGCGGGTCGACCGAATCCAGCGGCGTGTCCTCGGTCTTGTTGTCACCGCGCGACCAGGCCACCGAGCTGCGCAGCGCCCAACCCTGGAGCGCCGGGTTGATCTGGCCGAAGTCAACGCCAGCCTTCAGTTCGGCGCCGTAGATGCGCGCATCGGCGATGTTGCGCGACTGGAACACCATCAGGCCCTGCGCGTTGGTACCGACCAGCGACTGCGACTCGATGAAGTCCTTGTACTCGTTGTAGTAGCCGCTGACACTGACGTAGGCGGCCGGTGACAGGAAGCGCAGGCCCAGCTCCAGGCCGTCGCTGGTTTCCGGCTTCAGGTCCGGATTGGGGATGGCGGTGTAACCGAAGGCGAAGTTGGTGAAGCCCAGGTTGACGTCGTTGTACGGCGGCGAACGGAAACCATGCGAGTAGCCGGCGAACAGCGACCATTCGTCGGTGAAGCGATAGACCATGCCCAGCTTCGGCGAGACGCTGGTCTTGGTCAGCCTGGCCACCGCAACGCCGGGATTGTCGTCGGCGAAGATGCTGTCCACTTCCGGCTTCAGCTCGTAGCGATCCACGCGCACGCCCGGCACCAGCGACAGCTTGCCGCCCGCCATGCGCATTTCATCCTGCGCATACAGGCCCAGCTCGGTGGTCTTGCTGATCGGGAAATCGCGTACCGGGAAGGCGTCAGGCAGGATGGTAGTGCTGGTCTGGCCATTGGCCAGAACCTGATAGCCATCGCGCTTCTGGCGGATCTCGGTACGCGCGCCTTCGAAGCCGTAGGTGAGCGCATGTTCGACACTGCCGGTGCTGAACGCCTTGTTGAACTGCGCCTGCAAGCCGTAAACGCGCTGGTCGAAATTGAACTCGCGGTGGCGGCGGCTGCGGTTGGCGCGGTCTTCGTCGGTGACCTGGTTGGTCTCGCTGTGCTGGGTATACAGCTGCCAATGCAGGCTGTCGGCGAAGACCTTGTCCAGCGCATCCATTTCATGGGCGAACGACACGCGGGTGCGGTTCTGCGTGTCGCGCGCTTTCATGCCGGTGGTGGTGGTACGGTCGATCGAGGACAGCACGTTGGTATCGGTGGTGTCTTCGTTGCCTTCCACGGTCAGGCGGAGGCGCTGGTCCTCGCTCGGTGCATAGACCAGCTTGGCCAGGCCACTGCGACCGTCGCGGTCCTGCGGGTTGGGCGCGGTCCGGGTGTTGTCGAGGCTGCGCACATCGCCCTTGTTGCCGGTTTCCTGGCCCTGGCGATGGTTGATGTTGATCATGCCGCTCCAGTGTTCGCCGCCGAACGCGCCGGTCACGCCGCCGAGCAGGCCCTTCCACTCACCGTCGTAGCCGAACTTCAGGCCGACGTAGCTGTCCTTGCCATCCTTCAGGTAGTCGGCCGGATCCTTGGTGACGAAGGCCACTACACCCCCGAGCGCGTCGGAACCGTACAGCGAACTGGCCGGGCCACGCACGATCTCCACGCGCTTGAGCGTGTCCAGATCGGTGAAGTTGCGGTTGGCGTTGGAGAACGAGCCGATGTTGAAGCTGGTGGGCATGGCGATGCCATCGGTCTGCACGCGCACGCGGTTGCCGTCCAGGCCACGGATGCGGATGCTGCCAAGGCCGAAGCGCGCGGCGCTGCGGCTGACCGACAGGCCCGGCTCGTAGCGCAGCAGATCCTTGATGTCCTGCACCAGGTGCCGGTCCATCTGCTCGCGGTCGATGACATCGACGGTGGCCGCCACGTCACTCACTGCCCGCTCGGTGCGGGTGGCGGTGACCTGCACGCGGTCGAAGTCGCGCGCATCGGGCGCGGCGGTGGCCGCGGCGGCAGCATGGGCGGACAGGGGGAGGGCCATCCAGACGGCGAGGCAAAGGGCGGTAGGGCGGGTCATCGGGTTCGTTCGGTCAGGCAGGGGAACCCCCGGTTACCGGCACACCCGGGAGGTGCACGCGGTAGACCGAGGGGGAGAGAGCGGGCGCGGACGGGTCGCCCACCCTGCCGGCGCTGCCGGCAGGAGGGAGGGAGGCGGGCGACCAGGCCGCGGTTACTTGGTCAGGATCAGCTTGTCGTTGCTGGTGTGCCGCAGGCGGTAGAAGCGGTCGCCGTGCTGGATCAGGATTTCACGACGGCCCTTGAGCAGGGCTTCGCTGTCGATGACCTCTTCCGGCGGAACGACACGGACCGGACGATCGCGGAGGGTCAGCGTTTCGGGGCGCAGCAGTACAGGTTGAGCATTCATGAGCATCTGGACTCGTGCGAGGGACGAGTCAAATGATAATGATTCTCAGTTGACAATCAACAACCATTCTCAATTTGATTGATGTGATTAATGATCGAATTCTGCAATTCGATAGATCCCGTCAATCAAATCGCGACTCTACCGAGGCACGAGCCCGAGCCGGCCCGACCGAGGCCCAGGCCCGGTCGGCCCCGGGGTTCAGGCGAAGGCGGCCTCGACCTGCGCCCAGCCAGCCGCATCGACCTGCTCCAGCACCTCCAGCGCCTGCAGGTTCTGCAGCAGCTGGCTGACCCGGCTGGCGCCGAGGATCACGCTGGAGACGTTCGGATTGCGCAGGCACCAGGCAATCGCCAGCGTGGCCGGGGCGTGGCCCAGCTCACGCGCTGCTTCGCTGAAGCGGCGCACCTGGGCCAGGCGGGCCTCGGAGTCGTCACCCAGCACCAGCGCCTGCAGCCATTCCATGCCCTCGCGGCCCAGCCGCGCATCGGCCGGAATGCCCTGGTCGTACTTGCCGGTCAGCAGGCCCGAGGCCAGCGGCGAGAAGATGGTGGTGCCCAGGCCGGCACTGGCATACAGCGGCGCATACTCGACCTCGACGCGTTCGCGGTGCAGCAGGTTGTACTGCGGCTGCTCCATCGACGGGCCCTGCAGGTTGCGTGCTTCGGCGATGTCCAGCGCCTGCTGGATCTGCATCGCCGACCACTCCGAGGTCCCCCAGTAGAGGATCTTGCCCTGCCGCACCAGCGTATCCATGGCATGCACGGTCTCGGCGATCGGCGCGTCCGGATCCGGGCGATGGCAGTAATAAAGGTCCAGGTAGTCCACCCGCAGGCGCTTGAGCGCGGCATGGCAGGCGTCGGTCACATGCTTGCGCGACAGGCCGCGCTGGGTTGGCCGTGGGTCCCTGGCGCTGCCGAAGAACACCTTGCTGGAGACACAGATGCCGTCGCGCGGCAGGCGCAGGTCGGCGATCACATCGCCCATCACCTGTTCGGCGCGGCCGTTGGCATAGCCCTCGGCGTTGTCGAAGAAGTTGACGCCGTGGTCCCAGGCGGCAGCCACCAGGTTGCGGGCCTCGTCGCGTGGGATCTGGTCACCGAAGGTCACCCAGGCGCCGAAGGACAGGGCGGAAATCGGCAGGCCGGTGGAGCCCAGGCGGCGGTATTGCATGCGAATCTCCTGCTGCGGGCCCGCATCCGGGCCGGGATCGAGCCCCATTCTACCTGCCGCCGCCGGCCGCAAGCCCTTGCCGTTGCTGGCCTGATCGGTACCGATGGGCGCGCGCACGCTGCTTTTTCTTGCCCCGGCCCCTGCCCTGCACTAGGCTTCCCGTTTTTCGCGACGCCCCAGGGGAGTCACTCACATGGTCGAAGGTTTGGGCAGGATCGGCTTCGGCCTGTTCGGGTTGGCGGTGCTGATCGGCATCACCTGGTTGTTTTCCAACAACAAGCGTGCGGTTGACTGGAAGCTGGTTGCCACCGGTATCACCCTGCAGATCGCCTTCGCGGCGCTGGTGATCCTGGTGCCGGGCGGGCGCGACGTGTTCGATGCGCTGGGCAAGGGCTTCGTCAAGGTCCTGAGCTTCGTCAACGAGGGTTCGGGCTTCATCTTCGGCTCGTTGATGGACACCAAGAACTACGGCTTCATCTTCGCCTTCCAGGTGCTGCCGACCATCATCTTCTTCTCGGCGCTGATGGGGGTCATGTACCACCTCAACGTCATGCAGGCGATCGTGCGCGTGATGGCCTGGTCGATCACCAAGGTGATGCGCGTGTCCGGCGCGGAAACCACCAGCGTCTGCGCCAGCGTCTTCATCGGCCAGACCGAGGCGCCGCTGACCGTGCGCCCGTACATCGCCAGGATGACCCAGTCCGAGCTGCTGACCATGATGATCGGCGGCATGGCCCACATCGCCGGCGGCGTGCTGGCGGCCTACGTGGGCATGCTCGGCGGCGGCGACCCGGTGCAGCAGGCCTTCTACGCCAAGCACCTGCTGGCGGCGAGCATCATGGCCGCACCGGCCACCCTGGTCGTGGCCAAGCTGCTGATTCCGGAAACGGGCACCCCGCTGACCCGCGGCACGGTGAAGATGGAAGTCGAGAAGACCTCCAGCAACATCATCGACGCGGCCGCTGCCGGTGCCGCTGACGGCCTGAAGCTGGCGCTGAACATCGGCGCGATGCTGCTGGCCTTCATCGCCCTGATCGCGCTGCTGAACGCCCCGCTGACCTGGATCGGCGATGTGACCGGCCTTGCCGCTGCCATCGGCAAGCCGACCAACCTGTCGACCATCTTCGGTTACGTGCTGGCCCCGATTGCCTGGGTGATCGGTACCCCGTGGGCTGATGCCACCACCGTCGGTTCGCTGATCGGCCAGAAGGTCGTGATCAACGAGTTCGTGGCCTACACCGAGCTGTCGCAGATCGTGAACGGCCAGGTGGCGGGCGTGAGCCTGTCCGACGAAGGTCGCCTGATCGCCACCTACGCGCTGTGCGGCTTTGCCAACTTCAGCTCGATCGCGATCCAGATCGGCGGCATCGGCGGCCTGGCGCCGGAACGTCGCCACGATCTGGCCAAGTTCGGCCTGCGCGCGGTGTTGGGCGGTACCATTGCCACCTTCATGACGGCGACCATCGCCGGCGTGCTGACGCACTTCAGTTGAACCCCTGGTTGAGAAAAGATTTCCTATGAGCAGCAGTGTCGTTGTCGTCGGTTCCTTCAATGTCGATCACGTGTGGCGGTGCGAGTCGCTGCCGGCACCGGGTGCGACCATTGCCGGCCGCTACAGCACCGGCCCCGGTGGCAAGGGCTTCAACCAGGCGGTCGCGGCCTGCCGCGCCGGCGCCGACACGCACTTCGTGTGCGCGCTGGGCGATGACGCCGGCGGCGCCACCGCACGCGAACTGGCCGCGCACGATGGCTTCGGCCTGATTGCCGAAGCCAGCAGCGAGCCGACCGGCACTGCGGGCATCTACGTGGACGCGCGTGGCCGCAACACCATCGTGATCGGCCCGGGCGCCAACGCCGCGCTCAGCACCGACTTCCTGCAACAGCAGCAGGCATTGCTGACCGGCGCCAAGGTAGTGCTGGTACAGTTGGAATCGCCGGTGCAGACCATCGAAGCGGCGCTGGCCACGGCCCGCGAGGCCGGTGTCACCACCGTGCTCAACACCGCACCGGCCGACGCGCCCTCGACCATCGGCCTGCTCAAGCTGGCCGATGTGATCACCCCGAACGAGACCGAGTTCGCCGCGCTGCTCGGCCGCCATGTCGGTGAGCGCGTGGATGCCAACGATGTCGCCGCGCTGGATGGCGCCAGCCTGCATGCGCTCTGCCGCAAGCTGGTCGGCAACGGTACCGTGGTGGTGACCCTGGGTTCGGTGGGCGTGTTCGTCTCGCATGCCGACGAGAACCTGCGCGGCGATAGCCAGCCGTACTACCGCGTCGGCGCCGAGCAGGTGCAGGCCATCGACACCACCGGTGCCGGTGATGCCTTCAACGGTGCGCTGGCCGCGTCGCTGGCGCAGGTGGCCGACGCCCCGTTCGCCCGCCACGTGCGCTTTGCCAACCAGTTCGCCGGTCGCTCGACCGAGAAGGAAGGCGCTGCAGCGGCAATGCCGCGCTTCACCCCGGCCGACGCCGAAGCCAAGTAATTCCACGCCACGCGTGGATGACAAGGCCCGGGTGTACAGGCACCTGGGCCTTTCTTTTGCCCATTGCCCAGCCCCTGCGACCGCCTGTCGCATTGCCCACATCCTGCCCCTCGCTCACGATCCGCGCAGCTTCCTTGCACGGGCAGGACATGGACGGATTCCCCTGGTTGCTGGTCGCGGCCGCAGGCAGTGCCGCTGCGGCGCTGCTGCATATCGGCTGCATCGGCTTCGGCGCCGCGTGGTACAGATACTTCGGTGCCGGCCAGCGCGTGGTCCGGCTCGCGCATGCGGGGCACTGGTGGCCACCGCTGATGACCGCCGGCATCACTGCCTTGCTGGTGGCCTGGACCCTGTACGCACTGGCCGCCGCGGGCTGGCATTCGCCACTGCCGGCCAGTCGCCTGGTCCTGCCCGCCATCGCTGCCTTGCTGCTGCTGCGCGCCGCGATGGGCTTCGGCCTGGCGTTGTTCCGGCCGGGGTACAACGGCCGGCGCTTCTGGGTGGTCAGTTCGCTGGCCTGCCTGGGCCTGGGGCTGGCCTTCGCCCTGGGTACCCGCCAGGCCTGGCAGAGCCTGGGTTAGCCACCTACCATCGCCCGCCCTTGGGGGCGGCGGAAGCAACCGTCAAGCATCTGCTGATGCCGGTACGGCATGAGGTCGGTGCCGATCGGCCTGAACCCGGGGCCCGCCGACACCGCCCAGGCCGCGCCCGCGCTCTACAATGGGCGCATGCAGATCGGCCCGTACACCATTGCCCCCAACGTCGTGCTGGCGCCCATGGCCGGCGTCACCGACAAGCCCTTCCGCCTGCTGTGCAAACGGCTGGGCGCGGGACTGGCCGCCTCGGAAATGACCATCAGCGACCCGCGCTTCTGGAACACGCGCAAGTCGATCCACCGCATGGACCATGACGGCGAACCGGCACCGATCAGCGTACAGATCGCCGGCACCGAGCCGCAGCAGCTGGCCGAAGCCGCGCGCTACAACGTCGACCACGGCGCGCAGATCATCGACATCAACATGGGCTGCCCGGCCAAGAAGGTGTGCAACGCCTGGGCCGGCTCGGCGCTGATGCGCGACGAGCAGCTGGTGGCGCGCATCCTCGAAGCCGTGGTCAACGCGGTGGACGTGCCGGTCACCCTGAAGATCCGCACCGGTTGGGACTGTGACCACCGCAATGGGCCCGTCATTGCCCGGATTGCCGAAAACAGCGGCATCGCCGCGCTGGCCGTGCACGGCCGCACCCGCGACCAGCATTACACCGGCCAGGCCGAGTACGCCACCATCGGCGAGATCAAGGCCGCGCTGCGCATTCCGGTGATCGCCAATGGCGATATCGATTCGCCGCAGAAGGCCGCCTACGTGCTGCAGCAGACCGGCGTGGATGCGGTGATGATCGGCCGCTCGGCGCAGGGCCGGCCGTGGATCTTCCGCGAAGTGGCGCATTACCTGGCCACCGGGCAGGAACTGCCGCCGCCATCGCTGGCCGAAGTGCGCGACATCCTGCTCGGCCACCTGCATGCGCTGCACGCGTTCTACGGTGAACCGCAGGGCGTGCGCATCGCGCGCAAGCACCTGGGCTGGTATGCCAGGGACCGGCCGGAGAACGCCGCCTTCCGTGCGGTGGTCAACCGTGCCGAAGACCCGCAGAGCCAGATCGCGCTGACCACCGAGTACTTCGACCGCCTGATTGCCGGGGAACCGGCGCTGCCTTCGGCGGCCTGACCGCACTGCCGCGTCACAACGTCGAGCCTGCTCGACCGAATTGAACTCCCAGAGCCCGCCTCCATGACCCCGCCGATCTCCTCTCCGACCTACCTGCACGGGTTTTCCGGCACCGAACAGCAGCGCCTGATGACCCAGGCGCGCCTGCTGGAATCGAGCATCTTCGGCCAGATCGACTACAGCGGTGCACGGCGCCTGCTGGAAGTCGGCAGCGGCGTCGGTGCGCAGACCGAGATCCTGCTGCGCCGCTTCCCCGAGCTGCACGTGACCGGCGTGGACCTGAGCGAAACGCAGCTGGCCACGGCGCGCGAGAACCTGGCGCGCACGCCGTGGTGCAGCGACCGCTACACCCTGCAGCAGGCCGATGCCGGCGAACTGCCGTTCGAGGCCCGCAGCTTCGATGCGGCATTCCTGTGCTGGGTGCTGGAACACGTCCCCTCCCCTGCCCGCGTGCTGAGCGAAGTGCGCCGCGTGCTGGCACCGGGTTCGCCGGTCTACATCACCGAAGTGATGAATGCCTCGTTCCTGCTCGACCCGTACTCGCCGCACATCTGGCGCTACTGGATGGCCTTCAACGACTTCCAGTACGACCACGGCGGCGACCCGTTCGTCGGCGCCAAGCTGGGCAACCTGCTGCTAGCCGGCGGCTTCCGCGACGTGCATACCGAGATCAAGACCATCCACCTGGACAACCGCGAACCGGCGCGTCGCAAGACCATGATCGCGTTCTGGGAGCAGCTGCTGCTGTCGGCGGCCGACCAGCTGCTGCAGGCCGGCTCGGTGGACGAGGACACCGTGGAAGGCATGCGCCGCGAGTTCCGCCTGGTGCAGAACGACCCGAATGCGGTGTTCTTCTACTCGTTCGTGCAGGGCCGCGCGACGGTGTATTGAGCCGACGCGGCACTAATGCTCCCGCATCCACGCATGGCGTGGATCTACTCAACGGCACCGGCTGCGGGCGCTGATCGACGCAGTAGAGCCACGCCATGCGTGGCTGCCAACGCCGATGTCCCTTCATCCACGCATGGCGTGGATCTACTCAACGGCGCCGGCTGCGGGTGCTGATCGACGCAGTAGAGCCACGCCATGCGTGGCTGCCACCGCCGATGTCCCTTCATCCGCGCATGGCGTGGATCTACTCAACGGCACCGGCTGCGGGCGCTGATCGACGCAGTAGAGCCACGCCATGCGTGGCTGCCACCGCCGATGTCCCTTCATCCACGCATGGCGTGGATCTACTCAACGGCACCGGCTGCGGGCGCTGATCGATGCAGTAGAGCCACGCCATGCGTGGCTGCCAACGCCGATGTCCCTTCATCCACGCATGGCGTGGATCTACTCAACGGCACCGGCTGCGGGCGCTGATCGACGCAGTGGAGCCACGCCATGCGTGGCTGCCACCGCCGATGTCCCGTCATCCACGCAGGGCGTGGATCTACTCGGGCGCATGCCAGATCCGCTGCCACATCGCGGCCAGCCGGCGACCTGCGTCGGCGCGCGCGGCCGGGCTGCTGTAATCCACTCGCACCTGCTCGGGCGTTATCGGCCGCCACTGCCCGTCGGCCTGCTCGGCCACCACGAAGTTGAAGGTGTAGTCCGGCTCCAGCCCCATGCGCAGGTCACTCAGCACCAGCCGGCCGTCCACCACCTGCGCCCGCATGAAACCTCGGTTGAACCACTGCAGCCGCTGCACGGCGGGAATTGCAGACGCTTCGCGCAGTGCCTGCACGTTGGACGGACGGCCCTCGAACCGCATCGGCCCATGGTCGGCCACCAGTGAGCGATCACCCACCACGTAGCCATTGGGCGTCATCGCCACCACCCGCCACAGCAGGGTGTTGAACGGCATCGGCACCGAGAAGCGCGGCGCATCGCCCAGGCCCATCGCGGCCAGGCTCCGCTGCGCGGCCCGATCGACCTGCGCCTTGGCGATCAGCCCCCAGCCCAGGTAGCCACTGCTGAGCAGCAACGCCGCGCCCAGCACCTTGCCCGCCCAGGGCCGCGCACGACCGAACCAGGCCAGCACGCAGCCCAGCAGCAGCCACACCGTGTAGCCGGGGTCGATGATGAAGACGCTGGAGCCCATGGTTGGGTGTGGCCGCAGCGGCCACCACAACTGGGTGCCGTAGACGGTGAACGCATCCAGCACGGGATGGGTAACCAGCGCCAGCTGGATCGCCCAGAACCAGCGCAGCGGTGACTGCGCGACGCGGCCGTTGCCGAAGCGCTTGAACAACCACCAGATCAGTGCGGCCACCCAGGGCAGCACCAGCAGCGAATGGCTGAAGCTGCGGTGTTCGGTCATGTTCGCCACCGGGTCGGCCGCAGTGAAGCCAAGCCACAGGGCGTCGAGGTCCGGCAAGGTGCCGAGCGCGGCACCGGCCAGCAGGGCCGCGCGGCGATGGCCGGGCGGAGCGATGGCAGCAGCGACGGCGCCGCCGAGTACGATCTGGGTCAATGAATCCATGGGCCGATGCTAGCGGCTTGCGCGCGGTGTATGTAGAGCCGAGCCCATGCTCGGCTGCTCTTCGTTGCGCGTAACGGCAGCAGAGCATGGACTCGGCTCTACAGCGGGACAGACGCGGGCTATGCCGCCTGCGACAACCGCGCGCCGGGCAGTTCCAGCAGAGTCTGGCCGCTATGGTCGAGCAGGCGCAGCGCGCCGTCGTGGTCTTCGGCCAGTGCGGTCAGGCTCTCCACCCAGTCGCCGTCATTGGCATAGACCAGGCCATCGCGTTCAATCAGCGCGGCGCGGTGGATATGCCCGCAGACGATGCCGTCCAGGCCGCGTCGGCGCACGTCGTCCAGCCCGGCCTGCACGAAACGCTCGATGTAGCGTTCAGCGGCGCCACTGCGCTTCTTCAGGAACTCCGACAGCGACCAGTAGCGCATGCCCAGCCGCCGCCGCACTGCATTCAAGGCCTGGTTGCCGGTGAGGATGCGGTAATACAGCCAGTCGCCGAATTTTTCCTGCAGGCCGCCGAAGTGGGTCACGCCGTCATACTCGTCGCCGTGCGCGACCAGCAGCCGGCGGCCATCGGCGGTCACGTGGATGGCGCGGCGGCGCACCTGCATCGCCGGCAGCATCAGACCGCAGACCTGGCGCAGCGAAGCGTCGTGGTTGCCGGGAATGTAGATGATCTCGGTGCCGGCACGGCGCAGCGCGTGCAGCGCCTGGATGACCTCGCTGTGCGACTGCCGCCAGGTGGCACGGCGGTGCGCCATCCACCACAGGTCGATGATGTCGCCCACCAGGTACAGCCGTTCGCAGCGCAGCTGCGAGAGGAATCGCGCCAGCTCGGTGGCATGGCAATGGCGCGAGCCCAGGTGCACATCGGAAACGAACACCGCGCGCCGGTTCGGCGACAGGTTCGCCAGCGTGCTCATGCCGGCGTCCCCGCGTCGCGCAGGTAACGTTTGCGCTTGTTCGGCCGGACCGCGCACAGGTCCACCTCGATCAAGCCGTCGATCGAATCGCTGAAGTCCGGGTCCACCCCGAAGGCGAGGAAGCGCGCGCCGCCCGGTTCGCACAGATCGGTGTACTGGCGATACAGCGTGGGTACGCCGGTACCGAGTGCAGCCAGGTTGGCCTTCAGCACGTCGAACGCGGCGCCTGCATCCAGCTCACCGAAACTGGGCGGTGCGGCGAAGTACTGGAACGGCCGGTTCGATTCGGCCATGCCGGCGGTGCCGCTGTAATAACGCTGGTAGTACGCCACCAGCTGCTCGCGCGCATCGCGCGGCAAGGCCGCACTGATCGACACCGCGCCGAACAGGTAGCGGATCCCCGGCCGGCACTGCAGGTAGGCACCGATGCCCTGCCACAGGTAGTCCAGGCTGCGGCTGCCCCAGTAATCGGGCACCACGAAGCTGCGGCCCAGTTCCAGGCCCTCGGCGATGTGGGTGATGGCATCGTCGGAATAGCGGAACAGCGACGCGCTGTAGAGCCCGGACAGGCCGTGCCGGGCCAACGCGTGGGCACCACGCATGATCCGGTACGCGCCAGCAATGCGCTGCGCGGCGGCGTCCCAGATCACGATGTGCTCGTACTGCGGGTCGTAGTTGTCGAGGTCACGGCTGCGGCCGGTGCCCTCACCCACCTGGCGGAAGGTCAGTTCGCGCAGGCGGCCCAGTTCCAGCAGCAGTGGCGAATCGGCAGTGCAGGTGGCCAGCAGGATCTGCTTGCCGTCGGCGGTCTGGCCCAGCTGGGTGGCAGCAGCGATGCCAGCGGCGACCTGCGAAGGTGGCACCGGGGCGGCCAGCAGCTCAGGGCCCGCGCAGGCAGCGGCATTGCCGGCCGCGCCATTGCGGCCCAGCGCATAGAGTGCGCGACGTACCGCCAGCAGTTGGGCACCCGGGTCGCCGCCGTCGCCCAGCCGCATCGGCTCGCCGATGCTCAGCCGCAGCGGGCGGCCACGACGGGTGAACATCTCGCGTGCCAGCAACGCGGTACCGGCCGGCTTGAACAGGGTCGAGGCGCCATAGAACAGCGCCGAGTTGCGCGCTTCCACCCTCACCGGCAGCACCGGCGCACCGGCGGCGCGGGCAAAACGGACGAATCCGCGCTGCCAGCGGCCATCGCGGATGCCGCGCAGCGACAGGCGCGAGACCTCGCCAGCCGGGAACACGATCACGCACTGCTCGGCGGCCAGCGCCTGCTCCACCGCATGCAGGCTGCCGCGCTGCGCCTTGCCGCCCAGGATGCGCACCGGCAACAGCAGATCCTGCAGCGGCGCGATCGCCCCCAGCAGGTCGTTGGCCACGATCCGCACATCGCGGCGGATACGGCCGACTGCGTCCAGCAAGGCCAGTGCGTCCAGCGCCCCGGAAGGGTGGTTGGCGACAATCAGCAGGCGGCCGGTGGCCGGAATCTTCGCCAGCGCGGCCGGATCCACCTGGTACTGGCCGCCGATGAACTCCAGGCCGGCGGCGACGAAACCGAAGCCGCGCAGGCCTGAGCTGCGCTGCAGGAAGGCTTCGATCTGGTCCAGGCGCGACCAGCGGCCGACGCTGCGCAGCAGCGGCCGTGCCAGCTGGCCACGGCGGCCATGGAACCAATCGGGGAAACGTTGCTGGAGACGCTGTTCGAGTTCCTGCATGGCGGATCCACTGATGCCCGGCGGCCGGATTGGCCGACAGCCTGCGCCCGGCAGGCGGCAGCCAGATGGCGGTTTCGGGGCAGAACGATGACGGCCGGCCCCCTTGACGGCCGGGTCGCGCCCTGCGCGGTCGGGGGTTGGGCAGCCCTGTCTGTTGTTGTCGCGCGGGTGGAACACTGGGCCTCGAGGCTGGCCCCCAATCCCGTCATGACGGCCCCTGCCGGGCCTACGCGGGCTTAACCACCGGCAACCGGTACCGGTTCACAATGCACAGGCGGCGCACCCCGTGTATCATGCGCGCCCATCTTTCCATCCGAATCAAGGGATATTACGCCTGATGTCCAGCTATCTCTTCACCTCCGAGTCGGTCTCCGAAGGCCATCCGGACAAGGTTGCCGACCAGATCTCCGATGCGGTGCTGGACGCGATCCTGACCCAGGACCAGCGCGCCCGCGTGGCCTGCGAGACCATGGTCAAGACCGGCGTTGCCATCGTGGCCGGTGAAATCACCACCAGCGCCTGGATCGACCTGGAAGCGCTGACCCGCAAGGTCATCACGGACATCGGTTACGACAGCTCCGACGTCGGCTTCGACGGCGCCACCTGCGGCGTGCTGAACCTGATCGGCAAGCAGTCGCCGCACATCGCCCAGGGCGTGGACCGCAAGAAGCCGGAAGAAATGGGCGCTGGCGACCAGGGCCTGATGTTCGGCTATGCCACCAACGAGACCGACAGCTACATGCCGGCCGCGATCCACCTGTCGCACCGCCTGGTCGAGCAGCAGGCCAAGATCCGCAAGAAGAAGAACTCGCCGCTGTCGTGGCTGCGCCCGGACGCCAAGAGCCAGGTCACCCTGCGCTATGAAAACGGCGTGGTCTCGGCCATCGACGCCGTGGTCCTGTCGACCCAGCACGCCCCGGGCATCAAGCAGAAGGACCTCATCGAGGCCGTCCGCGAAGAGATCATCAAGCCGGTGCTGCCGGCCAAGTGGCTGCACAAGGGCACCAAGTTCCACATCAACCCGACCGGCAAGTTCGAGATCGGCGGCCCGGTGGGCGACTGCGGCCTGACCGGCCGCAAGATCATCGTCGACACCTACGGCGGCTGGGCCCGTCACGGTGGTGGCGCGTTCTCCGGCAAGGACCCGTCCAAGGTCGACCGTTCGGCCGCCTACGCGGCCCGCTACGTCGCCAAGAACGTGGTTGCTGCCGGCCTGGCCGACCGTTGCGAAGTGCAGGTCTCCTACGCCATCGGCGTGGCTGAGCCGACCTCGATCTCGGTCACCACCTTCGGCACCGGCAAGATCAGCGACGACAAGATCGAGAAGCTGATCCGCAAGCACTTCGACCTGCGCCCGTACGGCATCATCAAGATGCTGGACCTGATCCACCCGATGTACCAGCAGACCGCGGCCTATGGCCACTTCGGCCGCAAGCCGAAGGAGTTCAGCTACCTCAACGGCGAAGGCGAGACCGTCAACGCCACGGCCTTCTCCTGGGAGAAGACCGACCGCGCCGCCGCCCTGCGCGCCGATGCGAAGCTGAAGTAAGCAACACGAAGGGCCGCTCACGCGGCCCTTCTGCTTCTGGTAGAGCCGGCCGCTGGCCGGCTTTTTCATGGCCTCCGGAAACAACCGCGTGGTTGCCGGCCAGCGGCCGGCACGACCGGTTGCCGATACAATCGCCGCATGTCGACCGAACTGAAAACCCACCAGCTGTCCATGACGGTGCTGATGTCGCCGGAGATGGCCAATTTCTCCGGCAAGGTCCATGGTGGCGCCATCCTGCGCCTGCTTGACCAGGTGGCCTACGCCTGCGCCAGCCGCTATGCCGGCAGCTACGTGGTCACCCTGTCGGTGGACCAGGTGATGTTCCGCCAGCCCATCGCGGTCGGCGAGCTGGTCACCTTCCTGGCCTCGGTGAACTACACCGGCACCTCATCGATGGAGATCGGCATCAAGGTGGTGGCCGAGGACATCCTCAAGCGCAGCGTGCGCCACGCCAACAGCTGCTTCTTCACGATGGTCGCAGTGGATGAAGAAGGCCGGCCGACGCCTGTCCCGCCCTTGCAGCCGGCAACGTCCGACGAAAAGCGCCGCCAGGCCGCAGCACAGATCCGCCGCCAGCTGCGCCAGGAAATGGAACAGCGCCACCTGGAACTGCTGGCGTCGAACCCGCCGTCGCCGGAGGAATGAGGTAGTGCCGGCCGCTGGCCGGCACTACCAACGCCAGGTCACCCTGTGTTCTGCACGCCCTGCGAAACGCCGTTCACGCACGCCACCAGCGCGCGCAGCAGATCGTCATCCTCGCGCCCGCTGGCCCGCCAGCGCTGCAGCAGATCCACCTGCAGCACGCTGATCGGATCGACGTAGGGATTGCGCAGGCGGATCGACAGCGCCAGCCGCGCGTCGTGGTCCAGCAGCGTCTTCTGGTCCATCAGCGCCAGCAGCCAGCGCCGCGTGAGCTCCAGTTCGCGCTGCACCTGTGGGAAGAAGCGCCCGTGCAGTTCACCCGACAACAGCGAGAACTGCTCGGCGATGGTGATATCGCCCTTGGACAGCACCATCGCGATGTCATCCAGGAAGGTACGGAAGAACGGCCAGTCCCGCGCCATATCGCGCAGGGTCTGTTCGTGGCCGGCATCGACCGCGGCCTGCAGGCCACTGCCCACGCCGTACCAGCCGGGAATCACCGCACGCGCCTGGCTCCAGGCGAACACCCAGGGAATCGCACGCAGGTTGCCCAGCGCTGCGTCCTGGCCGAGCCGGCGCGACGGCCGCGAACCCAGCGTCATCCGCTCGATCACGTCGATCGGCGTGGCGGTACGGAAGTAATCCATGAAACCGGGCTGGCCGACGAACGCGCGATACACCTCGCTGCTGGCCGCAGCCACCGCATCCATCACCGGCCGCCACGCGTCCTCGCGCGGCTCGGCGGCACGCGGACGCAGGCTGGCGCGCAGCACTGCACCGGTGGCCTGCTCCAGCGAGCGCAGGGCCAGCGCGCGGATGCCGTACTTGCGATGGATCACCTCGCCCTGCTCGGTCACCCGCAGGCGGCCATCGATGCTGCCGCGTGGCGACGCATCCACGGCGTGGGTGGTCTTGCCACCACCACGGCTGATCGAACCGCCCCGGCCATGGAAGAAGGTCAATCGGATGCCGGCCTCGGCCGCCACCTCCAGCAGTTCCACCTGCGCGCGCTGCAGGCCCCAGCGCGAGGCGGCGATGCCGCCGTCCTTGCTGCTGTCCGAATAGCCCAGCATCACCATCTGCACGTCGTCGCGTGCCTGCAGGTGCGCGCGGTACACCGGATCCTCCAGCAGGTCGCGCAGCGTGGCGGTACCGCGCTTGAGGTCATCCACCGTCTCGAACAGCGGCGCGATATCCAGCGGTACTGACCCGTTCTCTTCCACCAGGCCGCCACGGCGTGCCAGCGCCAGCACCGCCAGCACGTCGCTGCGGTCGTGTGCCATCGAGATGATGTAGCTGCCCAGTGCATCGCCGCCATGCCGCGCACGGGCATCGGCCAATGCAGCGAACACGGCGTCGAGCCGCCGGTTGCCGTCGTCGTCGCCTTCCGGCAACGGCACCTCACCGCTGGCATGCGGTGCCAGCAGGCGCGCACGGCCCGATGCATCCAGGCCCTCCCACGCCGGGTCGCCGCCCAGCACCGCCGCCAGCGCGCGCGCATGCACGCTCGATTCCTGGCGCACGTCCAGCCGCGCCAGATGGAAGCCGAACGTCTTCACCCGCCACAACAGCCGCTGCACGGCGAAGCCGCCAGCGTGTTCGCCGCGATTGGCGCGCAAACTGTCGAGGATCAGCTGCAGGTCGTCGATCAGTTCATCCGGGCCGGCGTAAGCGCCCTCGCCGTCTTCCAGCGTGGCCTGCAGGCGAGCACGCATGCGATCGTTGAGCAGGCGGTAGGGCATGTCGGCATGGCGCGGGCGCGACTGTACCTGCGGCAGCAGCTGCTGGTAGTGCGCCACGCGCGCCTGCAGCGCATCGCTCACGCCCACCCGCTCGGTGGACTGGCTGAGCAGGCTGGCCAGCTGCAGCAGTTCCTTCTGGTAGCGCGCCAGTACCGCCTGCCGCTGCGCATCCAGCGTACTGCGGATGGTGTGGGCATCCACGTTCGGGTTGCCGTCCATGTCCCCGCCCACCCACGTACCGAAGCGCAGCAGGCGCGGCAGTGGCAGTTCTTCACCATAGGTATCGCGCAGCGCCTGCTGCAGCGATTCGTACAGCACCGGAATCACGCGGTACAGCACCTGCACCAGATAGAAGCCGACGTGCTCGCGCTCGTCATCGACGGTGGGCCGCACCGGCGAGGAATCAGTGGTCTGCCACGACGCGGTCAGCGCCATGCGGAAGCGCGCAGCATCGGCGGCCGCTTCCCCCGGCGTGCGCTGGCCGTCGAGGTTGTCGACCAGGCTGGCCACCATCAGCTGCTCTTTCTCCAGCAGCGCACGGCGCACCGCTTCGGTCGGGTGCGCGGTAAACACCGGTTCGATGTCGATGCGCGGCAGCCACTGCGCCAGCTCGTCCAGGCCCACGCCCTGCGCCTTCAGGTGCTGCAGCGCATCCTGCAGGCCGTCAGGCTGCGCCCCTGCGGTACCGGCACGCTGGTAGTCACGGCGGCGGCGGATGCGATGCACGCGCTCGGCAATGTTGACCACCTGGAAGTAGGTGCTGAAGGCCCGCACCATGGTCTCGGCCTGCTGCGGCGTGCGCCCGGCCAGCCCTTCGGCCAGCTCCGACAGCGGCGCCTGGTTCTCGCGACGGGCGATGGCGCGGGTGCGCACGTCCTCGACCTCGTCGAGGAAGGCCGCCGATACCTGCTCGACCAGCAGGTCACCGACCAGTGCGCCGAGCCGGCGCACGTCATCGCGAAGCGGAAGATCGGGGGAAGCAAACTCGATGCTGCTGCGGTACTCGTTCATCGGCGACGCACAGGCCTCGGTCAACGGATCCAGATCCCAAGCCTAAACCAGAACGGGCAGCGTGCTGCGATGCAAAAATGGTTTCATCTGCACGCATCCCTGGCGGACGCAGCCGAGCATGGGCTCGGCTCTACAAGCGTCGTGGCGCGTGACACCGTGTAGCGCCCGAGCCCATGCTCGGGCGGCGCCGCAGCCGCACAGGCGGCCCCTGTTACAGGGGCCGCCCTCATGCAGGTATCAGCGCTTCTTCTTCGCCTTGCCCTGCTCGGCCGGGCCGATGGTCTGCTCCAGCCAGCGCTCGCTCTCGGCCAGCATGGTCATGATCGATTCGCGTGCCCGGTAGGCATGCGATTCGTTGGGCAGCATCACCAGCCGCGCGGTACCACCCAGGCCCTTCACCGCGGCGAACATGCGCTCGCTCTGGATCGGGAAGGTGCCGGAGTTGTTGTCGTCCACGCCGTGGATGAACAGGATCGGATCCTTGATCCTGTCGGCGTAATTGAACGGCGCCATCTTCTGGTAGACGTCCTGCGCCTGCCAGTAGTTGCGCTCCTCGGCCTGGAAACCGAACGGAGTAAGCGTGCGGTTGTAGGCACCGCTGCGCGCGATGCCGGCCTTGAACAGGCGGGTGTGCGCCAGCAGGTTGGCGGTCATGAACGCACCGTAGGAATGGCCGCCGATGGCGATGCGCTCGCGATCGGTCACACCACGCCGCACCACTTCATCCACCGCCGCCTGCGCATTGGCCACCAGCTGTTCGATGTAGGTGTCGTTGGGTTCCTTGTCGCCCTCGCCAATGATCGGCATCGACGGGCTGGCCAGCACCACATAGCCCTTGGCCAGGAACGCCTGCGGGCCCCAGTAGCTGACCGCATTGAAGCGATACGGCGAATCGGTCACCTGGCTGGCCGCGGCCGCGCTCTTGAACTCGCCCGGGTAGGCCCACATCAGCAGCGGGCGCGGGCCGTCGCGCTTGGGGTCGTAGCCCGGCGGCAGCAGCAGTGTCGCGGTCAGGTCGACCCCATCCTTGCGCTTGTAGCGGATCTGCTCCTTCTGCACGCCCTTCAGCTGCGGCAGCGGATGGGCGAAACGGGTCAGCGCGCGCGGTGCGGCACGGGCATCGGCCAGCGACTGCACGTAGTAGTTGGCCGGTTCGTCCGGGCTCTCGCGGCTCAGCAGCAGCGAATTGCCCTGGTTGTCCAGCAATGCCACCGGCAGCGAATAGCTCGGCGCCTGCGAATGGAACAGGCGCGTCGCCTTGCCCGTGGCGATGTCGAAGCGGTCCACGAACGGGCGGTCGCCCTCCGGCGAAGCACCGGCGCCGGCCAGGTACAGGCTGCTGCCATCCGGGCTGGTCTGCAGCAGCGAGCGACCACGTTCATCGCTGGCCAGCAGCGGCCGCCCCGGATCGGCGTAACGGTCCTGCGCGTCACGATCCCACAGCAGGCGCGGCTCGACACCGGCGTTGTCCGGGGCGATCAGCCAAGTCTTGGTCCTGCGGGTCTTCCACCACGACTCGGTCAGCAGGGCCAGGTCGCCACGGCCCCAGTTGATGCCGCTCAGGCGGCTGCCAAGCTGGGCCAGGGTGACCGGCGGCTTGTCGAACGGCGCGGCCTGCATCAGCACCGCATCGCGCACCTTGGCCTCCTGGTTCGGATCACCACCGTCCTGCGCTTCGGCCCAGACCAGGGTGGCATCGGCATCACCGCGCCAGCTGATGTCGCGCACGCCGGTCACTTCGGCATCGTTGCCGGTCGGCAGGCCTTCCACCAGCGGGCGCACCGCCACGGTATGCACCAGCTTGCCGGTGGCCCGGTCGATTACTTCAATGCGGCGCGGAAAACTGCTTACCGGCACCACGTAGGAGTACGGACGCTGCACCGGCTGGCGCAGCACGAAGCGGCCGTCAGGCGACACCGAGAAGCCCATGAAGATGCCGGCCGCACCGATCGCGCGGGTACTGCCATCCAGGCCGACTTCCATCGGCTGGGTAGTAGCGTAGTAATCGAACTGGCGAGCGTCGGCTTCGTTCTTCAGCAGGTCCTGATAGGTACGGATCGACACCACGCCGCCGCCCTGGCTGGTCTGCTGCACGGCAGGGCCGGTCGGGACGCCGTCGGCGGCCGGGGCTGGCCCCAGGTTGGCCGGGCGGGCGAACACCACCAGCCCGCGGCTGTCCGGCAGCCACTGGTAGCCGCTACCGATCACCGTGTTCAGGCCGGCAACCAGGCGACGGGCACTGCCACCGGCCACATCCACCAGCCACAGTTCATTGGCGCCACTGGCGGCATCGACCTGGTTGAACGCCAGCCACTTCTGGTCCGGCGACCACATCACACTGGCGATCGACAGCGTGGCCGGCAGGCCACTGATCTGCCGCTCCTTGCCATCGGCCACGTTCATCAGCCACAGCTTCTCGCCGAAGCTGAAGCGGCTGTCGGAGAACGTGCGCGGGTTGATGCGCAGGCCGGCCAGCTTCAGTTCCGGCTGCGCCACCACCTGGATCGACGGCAGCGACGGCATCTGCATCATCGCGGCCACGTCGCGGCGCGGCGACAGGAACAGCGACGGCGCGCGCGGGGCATCGACCACTGCCTGCAGTGCGGCCGATGGCAGTTCGTAGCCGTTGACACCCTGCGCCTGCGCGGCAACGGGCTGCGAAGCGGCCGCCCAGGCCAGCGGGGCCACCGCCAGCAGCCCCATCGACAGGACCAGGCCGGTCCAGCGCCGTGTGCGGCGCGCGTGCATGCTCATCGTTCCACCTGTGTGATGCGTGAAAACACCGACCTTAACAGGCCGTGCACGTGGCCCCATCTGCCGATGGTTGGGTCATGCCGATGTCACGCTGGGGCCGCGATATAATGGGGGTTCTCCCCTGCCGAGGGGCGCTGCGACCGGATCCCACGAGGCCCGGCCAGGCTCGGTAAGGTGGCTTTGTAACAACGGCGCCCGGCTAGATGCGAGCATCCGCTCGCCCACAACCGGAGCACACGAATGAACGCTGTTGCCAAGACCTTCTCCACCGAAGGTGATTACAAGATCCGCGATATCACGCTGGCCGACTGGGGCCGCAAGGAACTGGACATCGCCGAGCACGAAATGCCGGGCCTGATGTCGATCCGCCGCAAGTACCAGGCCGAACTGCCGCTGAAGGGCGTGCGCGTGACCGGCTCGCTGCACATGACCATCCAGACCGCGGTGCTGATCGAGACCCTGAAGGACATCGGCGCCGATGTGCGCTGGGCCTCGTGCAACATCTTCTCGACCCAGGACCACGCGGCTGCCGCCATCGCCGCCACCGGCACCCCGGTGTTCGCCTGGAAGGGCGAGACCCTGGAAGAGTACTGGGACTGCACCCTGGACGCGCTGACCTTCACCCTGGCCGACGGCACCCTGACCGGCCCGGAACTGGTGGTCGACGACGGCGGTGACGTGACCCTGCTGATCCACAAGGGCTACGAACTGGAAAACGGCAGCGACTGGGTCAACACCCCCTCTGCCTCGCACGAAGAACAGGTCATCAAGAACCTGCTCAAGCGCGTGGCCAAGGAGCGCCCGGGTTACTGGGGCCGCGTGGTGAAGGACTGGAAGGGCGTCTCCGAAGAGACCACCACCGGTGTGCACCGCCTGTACCAGCTGGCGCAGGCCGGCACCCTGCTGATCCCGGCGATCAACGTCAACGACTCGGTCACCAAGAGCAAGTTCGACAACCTGTACGGCTGCCGCGAGTCGCTGGCCGACGGCCTGAAGCGCGCGATGGACGTGATGCTGGCCGGCAAGGTGGCCGTGGTCTGCGGCTACGGCGACGTCGGCAAGGGCTGCGCGGCCTCGCTGCGTGCCTACGGCGCGCGCGTGATCGTCACCGAGATCGACCCGATCTGCGCGCTGCAGGCGGCGATGGAAGGCTATGAAGTCAACACCATCGAGTCGACCCTGGGCCGTGCCGACCTGTATGTCACCACCACCGGCAACCGCGACATCATCCGCATCGAGCACCTGAGCGCGATGAAGGACCAGGCCATCGTCTGCAACATCGGCCACTTCGACAACGAGATCCAGGTCGATGCACTGGTGTCCTACCCGGGCATCAAGCATGTCAACATCAAGCCGCAGGTGGACAAGTACATCTTCCCGAACGGCAACGCGATCTTCCTGCTGGCCGAAGGCCGCCTGGTGAACCTGGGCTGCGCCACCGGCCACCCGAGCTTCGTGATGTCCAACAGCTTCGCCAACCAGACCCTGGCACAGATCGACCTGTGGGCGAACAAGGACAGCTACGAGAAGAAGGTCTACCTGCTGCCGAAGAAGCTGGACGAAGAAGTGGCCCGCCTGCACCTGGAAAAGATCGGCGTGAAGCTGACCACCCTGAGCCAGGAACAGGCCGACTACATCGGCGTGCCGGTGGAAGGCCCGTTCAAGCCGGACCACTACCGCTACTGATGCCTGCGGGGTACCGGCCAGCGGCCGGCACTACCGGCGTACGCGGGGTCGGATCCCTTTCCGCATGAAAGGGCTCTGACCCCGGCAACGGATGCAGACAGGACGGGCGCCTTCGGGCGCCCGTTCTGCGTTGCGGCACCCGGCAACCGATCCGCGCACCCTGTCACGGAGCACTAAGAAGCCGCTTGCTAGGCTTTACGCCCGCGTGGGCTGCCAACGGCAGGCCATGCGCCGGGACGCAGACACCAAAGGACAGGACATGCCGCGCAACCGTGAACGACTGAACCGGGCCATGAAGCCCCTGATGCCCCTGTGCTGGGTGGCCCTGCTGGCCGCCTGCACCCCACCTGCCGGCGAAGCCGGCGCTACGGCTCCGGCTGCGGCCAGCGGACAGGCCAGCCCCGCAGGCAAGGCCGCCGACGCGCCCGCCACGGTCGCCGACACGAGCGCTGGCTGCGCCGATGCAGCGTCGCCGGCACAGACCCTGGTCTGCAAGGACCCGACCCTGACCGGCCTGGATGCGGACGTGGGCAAGGCGGTCACTGCCGCACAGGCCACGCTCGATGCAGCAGGGCAGAGCAAGCTGCACGCCGAACAGCAGCGCTGGCAGGAGCACACCCGCGACCTGTGCACCGATGCACAGTGCCTGCAGCAGGTGTACGCCGATCGCCTCAAGGTGCTGTCCGCCACGCGTGACGGCCTGGTCGACCAGGATGCATGCGAAGCCCCTGACGGCCAGCAGCAATGCGTGGACCTGCTGGTGCTGCGCGATCCCAACAGCCAGCTGGCGAACTTCAACACGCTGCTGGGTGAGAACGGCCAGGAAGGCCGCCTGCTGGGCTGCACGGCCGCCACGAACATGGGCGGCGGCCCCAACGCCCTGCTCGCAGCCAACTGCACCCAGGAAACCTCCGCCGGCAGGCGCAACGTGCAGCTGTGCAGCAACCAGATGGTTGGCCAGTTCGCCCTCGAACCGGCGCCGGCTGCTTACGGCACCCAGGCCATCCGACAGCTGCTCGGCTTCACCCAGCAGCACTGCGCCGGCTGACAATCGCCGGGCACGCCCGGCGCTTTACCCTCATTGAAGGACGATGACCATGGCAACGGATTCCACCCTTACGCGCGAACAGCTGTCCACGCTGTTCCTCAACACCGAGCTGGGCGGCAACACCCGCCACCTGGACCACTTCTCATACGCACAGAAAGGCGCAAGCACCTATTCGTTCGGGCTGGTGCAGTTCGATGTCGGCGGCAATCCGCAGGCCAGGCGCTTCCTGCGCGACAACGGCTTCACCGATGGCGACATCGCACTGTTGTCCCAGCAGGGCGGATTGAGCACCCAGCAGCTGGCGGCGCTCGACGCCAAGTTGCAGGCCATTCCGCAGGCCAGGATGGACGAGCTCACCAACGCCAAGCTGGACAGCGCCATCGAGCGTGTCGATCAGGCCATCGCCAAGGTACGTGCAACCAATCCGGCCGCGGCCGATGCCATCGCCGCCAACCCGGAGTTGCAGCTGGCCATGGCGGACTATGACAACCAGTTCGGCAGCATGGGCCCGCAGTTCATCAGCTATCTGGCCGGCAATGCGGAAACGCTGCAGGGCGGCACCGTCCAGGCCGGCAATCCGCCGACGCGCGGCGACGTGCAGAACTTCGTCGATGCCACCAAGTACGGCATCCAGTCGCAGGCCGCCGTAGCCAGCCGCGATGAGCGCTTCGACCGGGCCATGGTCCAGATCGGCATCACCCCCACCCATGCTCCCTCGCACGGGTCACCGGGCACGCCTGCGGGCAACGGCGTGCTGGTCAACGGCAGCAAGGGCGATGAGGTGCAGGCCATGCAGCAGAAGCTGTCCGACCTGGGCTACCTGGGCAAGGACGGCAAGCCGCTGGTGGCCGATGGCGATTTCGGCCCCGGCACCGTGGAAGCGGTCAAGCAGTTCCAGCGGGATCACCACCTCACCGTAGACGGCAAGGCTGGCGGCGCGACCCTGGGGGCGCTGGAGGTGGCCACGCAGCAGCGTGCACAGGCGGCCGAGCCGACCATGGCCACCCCGGGCCACGCCGACAACCCGCGTTACCAGCAGGTCGTGGAAAAGCTGGAAGCACTGGAAGAACAGCGGCGCCAGGGCGGCCTGTCGCCGCTGTTCAATGACCGCAGCCAGCTCGAGAACGCCGCAGGCCAGGTGGCTTACGAGTCAAAGTTGGCCGGCATGAGCCAGGTCGATACCGTGCTGGCGCGGCCGGACAACCAGGGCGTGTTCGCGGTGCAGGGCCAGCTCGGCGATCCCGCCATGCACCGCACCTACGTCGACCTGTCGCGGGCGGTGAACCAGAACCTGCAGGACAGCACGCGGCAGAGCCAGGCGCTGGACAACGAGCTGTCACAGCGGCAGACCCAGGAACAGATACAGACGCAGCAATCGATGTCGCGCTGATCCCGCGTCGCCGGGCTGGATCTACATGCGCTGCCGGTCGTCGTGCAGCGCACGCTGGCACCGTGCGGCGAAGTCGCGCCGCCAGGCCTCCAGATCGAAGCCTTCGCGCTGCTGGAAGGAAACCGTCTCGCTGCTCAACACGTAGCAGCGGTTCTGGCTCATGCGCAGTGCCGCCAGCGTATCTCCCGCATCCCAGCACTGATCGATGCACGCCTGCATCCACGCATGGTCCGCGTTGGTCTTGGCGCCGCCGAAGGCGAACCCCATCTGCTGCGCCATTGCCAGCACAGGATCGCCGGCGGCATCGGTGGCCCGCAGCATGCGCAGCACGCCAGGCTCGGGAATGCCGAAAGCCCAGTTGGCCAGGATCGCCGCACGTGCCGCCGCCACGGCCGCCGCGTGCTGGCCCCGGCGCATCTGCTGCCCTGCCAGCATGGCCCACGCGCGCGGCAGTTCCGGAAAGCGCCTGCAGGCATCCTCCAGCAACGCGATTGCCTGGGCCGGTTCGGCAGCCTGTACATGCCGCTGCGCACGCTCGATCAAGGGCAACGGCGATCCCGCATCCGGTACCGCGTGCTCACGCGGCTCGCAGCCGTCATCGTCGTCCTGTTCCGCGCCACCGGCATCCAGCCATTGCGCGAAGACATCCAGCGAGGAATGGCGGAAGACCATCCGCCCCTCGTCATGGAACATTTCGCAGACCACGGGCGGCTCAGCCTCCCGACCCAGCGGCCAGTACAGACCGAACTGATCACCGTTGCCCAGTGCACCTTCGGCGATCGGCCAGAAGCCCTGCGGTGGGTACGGGCCCGCGCACGGTTCGCTATCCAGAGTCAGGCCATGAAGCAGGGGCGGTGCGCGCATGATGAGAGTCCAGACGGTGTACAGCGCGCATTATCGCAGGGGCCCACCAGTAGCCTCGGTCAAGGCAGGTTATTCCCTGCGCGCTACGATGCGCGCATGACCCCCGCCATCAATCTGCTCAAGCGCGAGAACATCGCCCACAGCGTGCGCAGCTACGTGCACGATGCCCATGCCGCCTCCTATGGTGGCGAAGCCGTGGAAAAGCTCGGCCTGGACCCGGCACAGGTGTTCAAGACCCTGCTGGCCAGTACCGACACCCACGAACTGCTGGTGGCCATCGTGCCGGTCGCCGGCCAGCTGGACCTGAAGGCGCTGGCCGAAGCTGCCCGCTGCAGGAAATGCGAGATGGCCGCCGCTGACGCCGCACAGCGTGCGACCGGCTATCTGGTCGGTGGCATCAGCCCGCTGGGCCAGAAAAAGCGCCTTCGCACCTTTCTTGATTCCAGTGCGGAATCCCTGCACACGCTGCATGTCAGCGCCGGCCGTCGTGGCCTGGAAGTGGAACTGGCACCGGGCGATCTGCTGCAGCTCACCGGCGGACACTTCGCCGCCATCGGCAAGGCGCGCTGATGCGCTGGCCCTGGTCTGCGGCGCCAGCCCCCATGCTCAACAATGCCCACGCCCAGGCGCTGCTGCAGGACCTGCTGTCAGGCGACGGCGGGCGCATCACCGACGCCGCGCGTACGCTCGCCCGGCTGTTCGATGCGGCGCCGCTGGACGCGCTGGCACCGCACGTGACGTTGATCGAGCAGCGCAGCGCAGGCATAGCGCTGGGCGGCATGCTGGTCAGCAACCAGGCGCACCTGAAGGCGGCGCTGCAGCGGCTGCGTTTCTGGCGCGCGGGCACCGGCTGCCTGTGTGCGCTCAACCCCGGCTACCCGTTCTTCGACCCCCGTCGGCTGATCGAACACGGGCAGATGCAGCTGCTGTCGCTCGACGCAGCGGAGGATGGCTGGGGCAACTGCCATAGCGTCGCCTGCACCCGCTGCGGCCAACACTGGCAGGCGATCGACCGCGAGTATCACTACCCCTGGTGGGAGTGGAAAACCGTCGAACGATGAAGCAGCCACGCATGGCGTGGCTCTACTGGCCTGTCCTTCCCCTACGGCCGCCAATTGGCGTTGTTCTCCCAGAATTCCACCGCACGCCGGTACGCCTCGCGGTCCAGCGGCACGCCGGAGCCGCCCTCTTCCACGCCCAGCGCATTGCGCATCATCGTGATCGGGGCCATCGGCACCTCGTCCGGCTCAGCGGTGTAGATGCAGCCGACGATGCCCCAATCAGCCTCGATCGGCGAGCCTTCCTTCGCAAGCTGCTCCGCGCTGTACAGGATGACGACCAGATAGTTGGCGCGCGGCGATTCCACGCCTTCGAACCAGCGCACCAGTACCGGCAGTTCCTCCCGGTTGCGCGCCTCGTAACCACTGCGCAGCAGATGGCGGTTGGCCTCGGTGATCGGCACCGTCAGGCACCGGGTGCTGGTCCAGTTCTCATAGACGAACAGTTTGCAGAAGGGGGCATAACCTTGCAGGACCTTCATCGGTTCATGGGCATTGAGGTACGCCTCGAACTGTTCGGCAGTGCAGTCCTGGATGGTGTTGCCGCGCGGCATGCGCGGGAACAGGCGGGGACGGGCGAAATCGGTAAGAACGATGGACATGGTGCGGCGCGATCTAGGAATCCGCCGCACAGGGTAACCGCTGGCAGCACCTGCACGGCCTTACGCTCGCGGCGCCTGCACACAGAATCACTGAACATCCATCTTGATGAAGCGATATACTGATCCCCACCCGCCGCCGCCGCCCGTGCCATGACTGCCATCAGCTTCGAGTTCTATCCGCCCAAGACCGACGAACAGCGCAGCCAGCTGGATCGTGCCGCAGCCAAGCTGAAGGACTACGGTCCCGAGTACGTGTCCTGTACCTTCGGCGCTGGTGGCTCGACCCTGAGCTATACCTCCGAGACCGTGCGCCACCTCAACCAGCACCATGGCTTCGAGGCCGCACCGCACCTGTCCTGTGTCGGCGGCACCCGCCAGGAAATCCGCGAACTGCTCAAGCTGTACCGCGCCATCGGCTGCCATCGCCTGGTGGCGCTGCGCGGCGACCTGCCCTCCGGCATGGGGTTTCCCGGCGACATGCGCTACGCCGCCGAGCTGATCGAGTTCATCCGCGCCGAACATGGCGATGCGTTCCGCATCGAAGTGGGCGCCTACCCTGAGACCCATCCACAGGCCTCCGATGCACTGGCCGACCTCAAGCACTTCAAGGCCAAGATCGATGCCGGCGCGGACGCGGCGATCACCCAGTATTTCTACAACCCGGATGCGTACTTCCACTTCGTCGACGCCGTGCGCCGGCTCGGCGTGCAGGTACCCATCACGCCAGGCATCATGCCGATCGCCAACTTCAGCCAGCTGCGCCGTTTCTCCGAGCAGTGCGGTGCGGAAATCCCGCGCTGGATCAGCCGCAAGATGCAGGCCTATGGCGATGACGCCGAATCGGTGCGGGCGTTCGGTACCGAAGTGGTGGCCAGGCTGTGCCAGCGCCTGGTCGAGGGCGGCGCGCCGGGCCTGCACTTCTGCACCCTGAACCTGGCCAGGCCGACCACGTCGGTGCTGAAGCTGCTGCAGGGCTGAAAGCACGCCATGCCACCACGATCGGCGCTACCCTGCGTCGATGAACCGGCTTTCCTTCCTGCTGTTGCTGCTGTCATTGTGCTCGGCGTCGAGCGTGGTCCATGCGCAGTCCCCACGCTTGAACCGCTGCACTGATGCACGGGGGCAGAGCGTGTACACCGACCGCCCCTGCGACAGTGTCGGCGCCCGATCGCGATTGCCACCGCCCGCGCCCACCGGCAGCACCCTGTCGCGCGACACCCTGGGGGCGCGCTGCCCACGTCGCCTGAGCGAGCTGGTGGACGCACTGCGCGTCGGCATCCTCAGCAACGATGTGAACCGGTTGTCGTCGCTGTACCTGTGGGGCGCAGTCTCCGATGCCGGTGCGCAGCGCATCCTCGGTCAACTGGAATCGCTGGCGCGGCGGCCCCTGGTAGACGTGGTACCGGTGTATCCCTCGCAGGCGCTGCCGCAATCGCAGGATGAGGATCAGGCCCCTGCGGCGCAGGGATCCGACCCGGAGCCGCCGACCGTGCGGCATCCGGTCGGCCTGCGCCTGGAACAGACGCTGCCCGGCAGCGTGTCGCGCGCTTCGACGGTGCTGGGGTTGCGGCGGCAATACGGGTGTTTCTGGATCACGTTGTGACCGGACGGGTCGGATCCCTTTCCAGCGGAAAGGGCTCCGACCCCGGATTGCCGCGATGGGGTCAGAGCCCCGCTGCGCAGGGATCGAACCGCGCATGCCGGCTCACGCCGGCCACAGCCCACCAATCGCAGCGATACCCTGCCCACCATGGCGACGGGCTTCGGCGATATGGCCGGCGGCCATCCCACCCAACGCGTAGATCGGCAGTGACACCTGCGCGCGCAGCGCGGCGAAGGCTTCCCAGCCCAGCGGCACCGCATCGGGATGGCTGGCCGTGGCCTGCACCGGGCCGAGCACCGCGAAGTCGCAGCCCAGCCGCTGCGCCGCCTGCAGCTGCTCCAGGTCGTGGCAGGACGCGGCGACAAGCTGCCCTTCCGGCAAGGGCCGTTCCTGCAGGTCCTGCAGCTGCTCGCTGCCCAGGTGCACCCCCACGCCCAGTGCACGTGCCAGCGCCACATCGCGATTGAGCAGCCACTGCACGCCGCGACGATGCGCGCGCACGGCCTGTTCGATCATCGCCTGCCGTTGCGGGTGTTCCGGTGGCAGGCGCAGCTGGATGCGCTGCTGGCCCGCCGCGACCGCGCGCTGCAGGCAGTCATGCCAGTGCTGTACGCCGCTGGCATCGTCAGCCGGCGCCGGCGTGATCAGGTAGCGGTCCGGTTGGCGCAGTGCGGCCACCACCGGCAGGTCGGCCGGCGGCATCGAATAGCGTCCCAGCTTGTCCTGCGCCACCCAGGTTATGGCCTGGCCCTCCCGCCCACGCGGTGTCCCCTTCCAGCTGCGCACGTGGCGCACCTCCAGGGTCAGATACTTGTCCGGATAGCGCTGCGGCACGTCCATCAGCCACTCGCCGACATCGGCCTCGATGCCCAGTTCCTCGCGCAGCTCGCGCACCAGCGCCTGTTCAGAGGTCTCGCCGGATTCGCGCTTGCCGCCGGGGAACTCCCACAGGCCGGCCATGTCGCGGTTCTCGGTACGGCGGTTGAGCAGCACGCGGCCACGGGCGTCGGTGATGACGGCGGCCACGACGTGGATCGATCGGGTGGGGGAAGGCATGGAGGAAGCATGCCCAGAACAGGGCGGCCGGCGCAATCACGGATCCGGTGCAGCTCCCCCGCAACAAACGAAAAGCCCCGCTTTCGCGGGGCTCTTCGGGATCAGCTCAGCTGGCCGTGGCAGTGCTTGTACTTCTTGCCACTGCCGCACGGGCACGGATCATTGCGGCCGATCTTCGGCTCGTCGCGCTGCAGCGTGGCCACACCCTGCTGGGCGGCCTGCACCTGCGCGGCTTCCTCGTCGGCACTGTAGCCGCCCGCATCCTGGTGCTGGAACTGCGACTGGCTCAGGCGAGCCTGCGCCTGCTGGCGCTCGGCGGCCTCCAGGGCCTGCACTTCCTCGTCGCTGCGGATACGCACGCGGGCCAACAGGGTCACCACCTCGCGCTTGACGTTCTCCAGCATGTCCGAGAACAGCTCGAAGGCTTCCTTCTTGTATTCCTGCTTGGGCTGCTTCTGCGCGTAACCACGCAGGTAGATGCCCTGGCGCAGGTAATCCATGCGCGCCAGGTGCTCCTTCCAGCTCTGGTCCAGCACGGTCAGCATCACGTGCTTCTCCAGCGCGCGCATGGTCTCTTCGCCCAGGCTGGCTTCCTTCTCGGCGAAGTGCTGGTTGACGCGCTCCTGGACCTTGCTGGCGATGGCCTCGGCATCCAGTTCCTCATGCTGCTTGACCAGGTCGGTCAGCGACATCTGCAGGCCGAAGTCCGACTCCAGGGTCGCTTCCAGGCCACGCAGGTCCCACTGCTCGTCGATCGAGTTCGGCGGCACGAAGCGCGCAACGATGTCGAAGATCACGTCGTCACGGATGCCGTCGACGTTGTCCTTCACCGATTCGGCGTCCAGCAGCTCATCGCGCTGGGCGTAGATCACCTTGCGCTGATCATTGTTGACGTCGTCGAAGTCCAGCAGGTTCTTGCGGATGTCGAAATTGTGGGCTTCGACCTTGCGCTGCGCCTTTTCGATCTGGCGGCTGACCAGGCGGTCCTCGATGACGTCGTCTTCCTTCATGCCCATCATGCGCATGGCCTTCTGCACCCAGTCGGAGGCGAAGATGCGCATCAGGTTGTCTTCCAGCGACAGGTAGAAGCGGGACGAACCCGGGTCACCCTGGCGGCCCGAACGGCCACGCAGCTGGTTGTCGATACGACGCGATTCGTGGCGCTCGGTGCCGACGATGTGCAGGCCGCCGGCCGCCTTTACTGCCTCGTGGCGCTTCTGCCATTCGGCCTTGACCGCCGCCTTCTGCTCGTCGGTCGCGTCCTCGCCCAGGGCGTGGATCTCGGCTTCCAGCGAACCGCCCAGCACGATGTCGGTACCACGGCCGGCCATGTTGGTGGCGATGGTCACCGCGCCCGGACGGCCGGCGTTGGCGACGATGGTGGCTTCGCGGTCATGCTGCTTGGCGTTGAGCACTTCGTGCTTCACGCCGGCCTTGCTCAGGTGCTCGGACAGCATTTCCGAGGTTTCGATCGAGGTGGTACCCACCAGCACCGGCTGGCCGCGCTTGGCGCACTCTTCGATGTCGGCCAGCACCGCATTGAACTTGCCCTTGCGGTTGAGGAACACCTGGTCCGGACTGTCCTTGCGGATGGTCGGGCGGTTGGTCGGGATCACCACCACTTCCAGGCCATAGATGCTCTGGAACTCGAACGCTTCGGTATCGGCCGTACCGGTCATGCCGGACAGCTTCTTGTACATGCGGAACAGGTTCTGGAAGGTGATGCTCGCCAGCGTCTGGTTCTCGCGCTGCACCGGCACGCCTTCCTTCGCTTCCACCGCCTGGTGCAGGCCATCGGACCAGCGGCGGCCGGCCAGGGTACGGCCGGTGAACTCGTCGACGATGACCACTTCGCCATCGCGCACGATGTAGTCCACGTCGCGCTGATAGATCGCGTGCGCGCGCAGGGCGGCGTTGAGGTGGTGCACCACGGTCAGGTTCTGCGCCGCGTACAGGCCTTCGGTTTCGCCATCGAGGATGCCGGCCTCGACCAGCAGCTGCTCGGCGTGCTCCATGCCCGCTTCGGACAGGTGCACCTGCTTGCCCTTCTCGTCGACCCAGAAATCGCCTTCGCCGTCTTCCGCTTCCTGCTTGACCAGGTGCGGCACGACACGGTTGACGCGGATGTACAGCTCCGGGGAATCATCGGCCGGACCGGAGATGATCAGCGGGGTGCGCGCTTCGTCGATCAGGATGGAGTCGACTTCGTCGACGATGGCGTAGTGCAGGCCGCGCTGGTAGCGGTCGGCCTTGGACAGCGCCATGTTGTCGCGCAGGTAGTCGAAGCCGAATTCGTTGTTGGTGCCGTAGGTGATGTCCGCGGCGTAGGCTTCGCGCTTGTCGCTGTGCGGCATGCCCGGGTACACCACGCCCACGCTCAGGCCCAGCCAGTTGTACAGCTTGCCCATCTGCGCGGCGTCGCGGCGGGCCAGGTAGTCGTTCACGGTGACCACGTGCACGCCCTTGCCTTCCAGCGCGTTGAGGTACACCGGCAGGGTCGCCACCAGGGTCTTGCCTTCACCGGTGCGCATTTCTGCGATCTTGCCCAGGTGAAGCACCATGCCGCCGATCAGCTGCACGTCGTAGTGGCGCATGCCCAGCACGCGGCGACCGGCTTCGCGGCAGACCGCGAACGCTTCCGGCAGCACCTTGTCCAGGGCTTCACCGCCAGCGATGCGCTGCTTGAACTCCGGCGTCTTGGCCTGAAGCTGCTCGTCGGACAGCTTCTCGATCTCCGGCTCCAGCGCATTGATCTTGGCGACGATGCGGTTGAGCTGGCGCAGCTGTCGTTCGTTACGACTGCCAAATACGCGGGTAAGCAGGCTGTTGATCATTGAAGGAACCGGGTTGGATGTACACGACGCCCGGCCTCCCCCTGGGGATCCGTCCGCCGCAAACGAAACAGGGCGCCTGGCGCCCTGTCGATGGCAACACCCATTGTAGCTTGGGACGGGCGCGAGGGGTTTCAACCCCGAGGGGTAGTGCCGGCCGCTGGCCGGGTACGCGTCAGCGCATACGCGCTGGCGCTCCCACGCTTCGCTGCGCGAACCGCGGGCCCCGCTCACCTCGCCTCCACACCCCCGCGCCTACGGCGCTGCCCCCGTACTCCGGGGGCGGTAGTGCCGACGGCAGCCGGCACCCCAATGTGGCGTCAGCCGCGGCTGACGCGGCCGACCGGCGTGTTGCCGCCGTCGCCGAGGAACTTGCGCGGGTTGACCACGTTGCCGTTCTCCCACACCTCGAAGTGCACGTGGGCACCGGTCGAACGGCCGGTGGAACCGGCCTTGGCCACTTCCTGGCCGGCACGGACCAGGTCGCCGGCCTTCACCACCAGGCGCGAATTGTGCGCGTAGCGGGTGACATAGCCATTGCCATGGTCGACATCGACGACATTGCCGTAGCCGCCCTTCACGCCGGCGAAGCTGACCACGCCCTCGGCCACGGCCATCACCGGGTCACCGACCTTTGCGTGGAAGTCCATGCCCTTGTGGGTGGCGGCGCCGCGGCCGAACGGGTCGGCACGGGTGCCGAAGCCGGACGTCACATAGCTGTTGCGGATCGGCATGCGCGACGGCACCGCGTTCTGCTGCAGCTGGTGGTCGAACATCAGCGATTCCATCACCGACAACTGGCGGCCTGAAGCAGCGAAGCGCTGCTCCAGCACCTGTAAGTCGGCGTTGACGTCCTTGACCGGGATGTCGCTGGTCGGGCCGCCTGCGTCACCGTCACCGAGGCCGGGGGTCTCGTTGAAGTCGAACTCGCCGTCCTCCAGCTTGCCCATCTGGGTCAGCCGTTCGCCGAGGGCGTTGAGGCGGGTCGCCTGGGCCTGCAGCTCGCCGAGGCGGGCCGCCAGCGCATTGACCTGGGTCTGCGCATCGCGCTTGACCTTGGCCAGTTCCGCATCCTGGCGCTCGACCTTGGCCTGCAGCCGGGAATCATTCAGCGCGCTGGCGCCAATGCCGCCAGCAAGGCCGATAATGCAGCCTACCCCGAGCACGCTGCCCAGCAGGGCACGGGGGCGGTCCTCGAAATAGAACCGCAAACGCGCGATCGGCGACGACTTGGCCTGTCCTTCACGCGTTTTGATTACGATCTTCTTGAATGCCATCAGTGAGTTTTCATGTCTGAGCCGAAATCCAGCGTTCGCCCCGCGTCGGCACCGAAACCGGCGCTGGATGCGGTAATGGCGGACAAAAGCGGGAACCCGCTGCGGCGTGCCTTGTGGCTCGACGCGCTGGACCGTCAGTTGCGCCCCCAGTTGCCGCCACCTCTGCGCAGCCGTTGCCGGCTGGCCAATGTGGACGGGGAACACCTCGTTTTTCTCGTCGAGTCCCCGGTCTGGCATGCCAAGTTGCGGCTTGCCGAAGCCCAGCTGCTCGACGCGGCCCGTTCCATCGGGCTGAAGGCCACCAGGGTGACCATCAAGACTGCGTCTCCCACTCCCACGCGCTCCCCAGCGCTCGACAACCGGAATGGACCCCACGCAGTTTCAGCCGCCACGCACAAAGGGCTACGCGACGCCTTGGCTTGCCTGCAGGACGTTCCCTCGAAGCCGAAGAAACGGTCCTGATTGCAAGGGAGCATCCGGCTCCGCTCCCCGTCGCGTGTGTCACCACGGCGTGAAACATTTCGGGGGCCGGGTCGCATCCTAGCGGCCATCCGGGGGCCTGTCGTTAGATTGTTGTTAAAACTGCGTTAAATTCAGGCTTCTGATTCAACAGGTTCACAAAACCGTGACCTTGAACCAGCCTTGACGTCTTTCAAGCACGCTGAATGCGTCGCCGACGCCGGAAACAAGAACGCCGCCCATGAAGGCGGCGTTTTTATCTTTAAATTCAACAACCTATGGAATCAGGCGTACGCCGGGGTGGCGTATTCCACCGGATCCGGGGTGGCCGGCGAGTCGAAGCTGACCCATTCCCAGGCGCTGGCGTCGGCCATCAGGGCCCGCACCAGCTTGTTGTTGAGCGCGTGGCCGGACTTGAAGCCTTCGTACGCACCCAGCACCTGGCCACCGGCCAGATAGAGGTCACCGATGGCGTCCAGGATCTTGTGGCGCACGAATTCGTCGGCGTAGCGCAAGCCGTCTTCGTTGAGCACGCGGAACTCGTCCAGCACGATGGCGTTGTCCATCGAACCGCCCAGGCCCAGGTTGCGCTCGCGCATGTACTCCAGGTCGCGCATGAAACCAAAGGTGCGCGCGCGGGAGATTTCCTTGGTGTAGGCCAGCGTCGAGAACTCGATTTCCTGGCGCGACTGCTTGGCCGGAATCATCGGGTGGTCGAACTGGATGGTGAAGCCCAGCTTGTAACCCTCGTACGGGGTGAAGCGGGCCACCTTGTCGCCCTCGGTCACTTCCACGGTCTTCAGCACGCGGATGAAGCGCTTGGGCGCATCCTGTTCCACGATGCCTGCCGACTGCAGCAGGAACACGAACGGGCCGGCCGAACCGTCCATGATCGGCAGCTCGGCCGAGGACAGTTCGACGATGATGTTGTCCACACCCAGGCCGGCCAGCGCCGACATCAGGTGTTCGACGGTCTGGATCTTGGCGTCGTTGCAGGTCAGGCCGGTGCACAGGGTCACTTCGGTGACCAGTTCGGCCTTGGCCGGCACCTCCACCACCGGGTCCAGGTCCACGCGGCGGAACACGATGCCATGGTTGACCGGTGCCGGGCGCAGGGTCATGTAGACCTTGTCACCACTGTGCAGGCCAACGCCGGTGGCGCGGATCGTGTTCTTGAGGGTGCGTTGCTGGATCATGGGGGATGGACCGGAAGTGACACATTAGATTAACACGCGCACTCCCCTACCCTGGCTGAAACGCCAGTGACAGCCACCGGCAGGACACACCGGCACGCCGCTGGGAAAGCGCGTGAAGCAGGGCGGCCGGGCCCATCCTGGCCCGGCGCCCGCGTTTTCAGGACATGGTGGCGCAACCCGGGGAGGACAACCCCGGGCCGGCCCGCTTAGTCCGCCTGGCGGCGCAGGAACGCCGGGATGTCCAGGTAATCGTTCGGCAGTTCTGCCGCGGCCGGGGCCGAAGAGGACGGCGCCGACGGGGCCGAAGCCGCTGCGGTATCGCTGCTGGCGCGACGCAGGCCCAGGCCCATGCCGCCGACGGCCTTGGACACGGCGTCGCCGCCGTTGTCGAACTCGCCGAACTCCGGCTGGCCGGTGGTGGCGTTGCGGACCAGCTTGATCGGTGCACGCTCGCCCGGACGCTGGGTCTTGCTGGCCGAGACGCGGTTCAGGCCAGTGGCCACCACGGTCACGCGCACTTCGTCCTGCATGTCCGGGTCCAGCACGGTGCCGACCACGACGGTGGCGTCTTCCGAAGCGAAGCCGTCGATGGTGCGGCCGATCTCGTCGAACTCGGCCATGGTGAAGTCCGCGCCGGCGGTGATGTTGACCAGGATGCCGTTGGCACCGGCCAGGTTCACATCGTCCAGCAGCGGGTTCTGGATCGCCGATTCGGCAGCGGCCTGGGCGCGGTCATCGCCCCGTGCAGTGCCGGTACCCATCATCGCCAGGCCCATTTCGGACATGACGGTGCGCACGTCGGCGAAGTCGACGTTGATCAGGCCCGGACGCACGATGAGGTCGGCGATGCCCTGCACGGCGCCCTGCAGCACGTCATTGGCGGCGCGGAAGGCCTGGATCATGGTCGCGTTGCGACCCAGCACGGTGATCAGCTTCTCGTTCGGGATCGTGATCAGCGAGTCGCAGTGCTGGCTCAGTTCCTCGATGCCCTTCAGCGCCACCTGCATGCGGCGACGGCCTTCGAACGGGAACGGCTTGGTGACCACGGCCACGGTCAGGATGCCCATTTCCTTGGCCAGCTGCGCCACCACCGGCGCGGCGCCGGTGCCGGTGCCGCCGCCCATGCCGGCGGTGATGAACACCATGTCCGCGCCCTGCAGCGCGTCCATGATGCGCTCACGGTCTTCCAGCGCGGCCTGGCGGCCGACCTCCGGGTTCGCGCCTGCGCCCAGGCCCTTGGTCACGTTGGTACCCAGCTGCAGCTGCAGCTTGGCACCACAATTCTTGATGGCCTGCGAGTCGGTGTTGGCGGTGATGAACTCCACGCCGTCCACCGCCGAGTTGACCATGTGCGCCACGGCATTGCCGCCGCCGCCGCCCACGCCAACCACCTTGATCACCGCATTGGGTGCCATCTTTTCGATCAGTTCAAAATGCGCCATGTCCGTGTCCTCGTTGTATCCGCTTGTCGGTGGCATGGACGGTCGGGCCTCCTGCCTTCGCGTGTCATGTTGCCGTTGCGGCTGTGTGGGTTGTGTAGTGCGTTGTTGCGTTGTGATGCGGGTACTGCGGGTGTTGCGCCGGGCCGGGCCCGGAGTTACGGGTTCCGCGTCAGAACTCGCCGCGGAACCAGGTCTTGAGCTTCTTGAACATGCTTCCAGCGCGCCCGGTCGGCAGCGACGGCCGCCGCGGGTGCTCGATCTGGCTGCCCATCAGCAGCAGGCCCACGCCGGTGGCGTGCACCGGGTTGCCGACCACTTCGCCCAGGCCGGTGACGTGCTGCGGGATGCCCACGCGCACCGGCATCTGCAGCATTTCCTCGGCCAGTTCGACCACGCCTTCCATCTTCGATGCGCCCCCGGTCAGCACCATGCCGGCGCGCACCAGTTCCTCGAAGCCGGAGCGGCGCAGTTCGGCCTGCACCATCTCGAAGATCTCCTCGTAGCGACCCTGCACGGCCTGCGCCAGCGAATGGCGCGGCATGCGGCGCGGCGGGCGGTCGCCGACCGACGGCACCTGGATGCTCTCCTCGGCCGTGGCCAGCTGGGCCAGGGCGCAGGCATAGCGCACCTTGATCTGCTCGGCTTCCGGGGTCGGCGTGCGCAGCATGTGCGCGATATCGTTGGTCACGTGGTCGCCGGCGATCGGCAGCGAGGCGGTGTGGCAGATCGCGCCCTGCACGAACACCGCGATGTCGGTGGTACCGGCGCCCATGTCGACCAGCACCACGCCCAGCTCGCGCTCGTCGGCGGTCAGCACCGCCACGCTGGAGGCCAGCGAGGACAGCACCAGGTCGTCCACCTGCAGGCCGCAGCGCTGCACGCACTTGCTGATGTTGGCCGCCGCCGACTGCGCGCACACCACCAGGTGCGCATGCACTTCCAGGCGCACGCCGGTCATGCCGACCGGGTTGCGGATGCCTTCCTGCGAATCGTCCAGCACGTACTCGCGCGGAATCGCGTGCAGGATCTTCTGATCGGCCGGGATCGCCACCGCCTTGGCTGCGTCGAGCACGCGATCCAGGTCGCCCCAGGTCACTTCACCGTCGCGGATCGGCACGATGCCCGGCGAGTTCTTGCACTGCACGTGGTTGCCGGAGATCGAGGCGTACACCGAACGGATCTCGCAGCCGGCCATCAGCTCGGCTTCTTCCACCGCACGCTGGATCGACTGCACGGTCGATTCGATGTCCACCACCACGCCACGCTTCAACCCGCGCGATTCGTGCGAGCCGATGCCGATCACTTCGATCGGGTTGCCCGGCGAATACTCGCCCACCAGCGCCACCACCTTGGAGGTGCCGATGTCCAGGCCAACGATCAGCGATTTGTCACCCTTGCGATTCATGTCCTTTCCTGCGTGCTTCTGGCCGGGGTCGCCGGCGTGTTCGCCGGCGTGGCCGGGGTACCCCAGCTCAGCGTGAAACCATTGGTGTAACGGAGATCTGCGCGCTCGATCGGCGCGTCCTGTCGGTTGAGCTGCGGCAGCACCTTGACGAAGCGCTGCATGCGCGAGCGCGCGTCGTCACGGCCGACCACCACTTCGGTGCCGTTGCTCAGCACCAGCGACCAGCTGCCGCGCGCATCCATCGTCACCCGGCGCACGTCGACGCCGGCCGGTGCGAACAAGGCACGCGAGTCGCTGTACAGCTTCATCACTTCCTGGGTCTGGCTGTCCGGGCCATCCAGCTCCGGCAGTTCCAGGTCTGACAGTTTCTTCGGCGTGGGGAACAGCTTGCCCTGCTCGGAGACCAGGCGGTCGTTGCCCCAGCGTGCGAACGGCTTGTGCTCGACCAGGGTCACTTCCAACACGTCCGGCCACTGCTTGCGTACCTGCGCGCTTTCCACCCACGGCAGCTTTTCCAGCGCGTCCTGCGCATCCTGCAGCTTGACCGCAAAGAAGCCGGCGCGCGCATAGGGCAGCAGCACCTGCTGCAGCTGCTCGGCCGGTACCCGCTTGAACTCGCCATGCACGCGCAGCTTCGCCAGCGGCCAGCGCTCGGCGCCGACCCAGCCATTGACCACGGCCACCACCGGCAGTGCAACCACCGACAGCGCCAACAGCCAGACGAAGATGCGCAGCAGCGCGTTCATGCGTGCGCGGCCTCCAGGGTCTGTTCCAGCACGCGCCACACCAGTTCCTCGAAACCGATGCCGGCCTGGCGCGCCGCCTTGGGTACCAGCGAATGGCTGGTCATGCCCGGCGCGGTGTTCACTTCCAGCAGGAAGAAACGGCCGCTGGCACGGTCGCGCATCACGTCCACGCGGCCCCAGCCACGGCAGCCGGCGGCACGGAACGCGGCCAGCGCGATGCGGCGGATCTCGTCCTCGGCATCGCCTTCCAGGCCCGGGCACAGGTACTGGGTGTCCTCGGCGATGTACTTGGCGTTGTAGTCGTACCACTGGCCCTTGGGCACGATGCGGATCGACGGCAGCGCGACGTCGCCCAGAATGGCCACCGTCAGTTCGTCGCCGACCACCATCTGTTCCATCAGCAGCTGGCCGTCGTAGCGCGCGGCCAGGGCCACGGCCTCATCCAGGCCCGCCTCGTCGGTGACCCGGCTGATGCCCACGCTGGAGCCTTCGTTGGCCGGCTTCACCACCACCGGCAGGCCCAGCTCGGCGGCCAGCGCATGCACGTTCGAGGCGTCGACCTTGCGGTACTGCGGGGTCGGCAAGCCCAGCGACAGCCACACCTGCTTGGTGCGGATCTTGTCCATGCTCAGCGCCGAGCCCAGCACGTCCGAGCCGGTGTACGGCACGCCGAAGGCATCCATCAGGCCCTGCACGATGCCGTCCTCACCGCCACCGTTGTGGCCGTGCAGGATGTTGAAGACGCGGTCGATGCCACCGGCGGCCAGCGCGCTGGCCAGCGCCGGGATGCCATCCACCGCGAACGCATCGACGCCGCGTGACTGCAGGGCTTCGAGCACGTTGCGGCCCGAATCCAGCGACACCTCGCGTTCACTGGAGCTGCCGCCGAGCAGCACTGCGACGCGGCCGAACACGGCCGGGTCGGTCACGCGCAGCGGCGGGAAGGTCAGCGTACTCACGCCTGGCCCTCCCCCTTGAAGCCTTCCACTGCGATGTGGGTAGCCACGGCACCGATGTCGCCGGCCCCCATCATCAGCAGCAGGTCACCGTCCTGCAGTACATCCGGCAGCACGCTGGCCAGCTCGGCGGCCTTGCCCACCACCACCGGCTCGCTGCGGCCGCGCGCGCGGATGGCGCGGGCCAACGCATGCGAGTCGGCACCGGCAATGGGTTCCTCACCGGCCGGATAGACCTCGCTCAGCACCAGCGCATCAACGCTCGACAGCACCGCGGCGAACTTGTCGAACTGGTCGCGGGTACGGCTGTAGCGGTGCGGCTGGAAGGCCACCACCAGGCGCTTGTCGGTCCAGCCCCCGCGGGCGGCGGCGAACACTGCCTCCAGCTCGCTCGGGTGATGGCCGTAGTCGTCGATGATGCGCACCTTCGCACCGCTGGCGGTGGTCACTTCGCCCAGGTCGTTGAAGCGGCGGCCGACACCGGCGAAGCCTTCCAGCGCGCGCGCGATCGCGTCCGGGGCAACGCCGAGCTGCCAGCCCACCGCCGCGGCGGCCAGCGCGTTGAGCACGTTGTGCCTGCCCGGCAGCGCCAGCACCACTTCCTGGCTGGTGCCCTGCGGCAGGCGCAGCGTGAAGCGCATGCGCGAGCCTTCCTGCACCACGTTCTCGGCGCGCACGTCGGCCTGCGGGCTCATGCCGTAGCTCATCACGTGGCGCGGGGTCTTGGCAGCCAGTGCCGCCACTTCCGGATCATCGATGCACAGCACCGCCAGGCCGTAGAACGGCAGGCGCTGCAGGAACTCGGCGAACGCCGCCTGCACGCGGGCGAAATCGTTGCCGTAGTTCTCCAGATGATCCGCATCAATGTTCGTGATGATCGACATCAACGGGTTCAGGCGCAGGAAGCTGCCATCGCTTTCGTCGGCCTCGGCCACCAGCCACTGCCCGCCACCCAGCTTGGCGTTGGCACCGGCGGCCAGCAGCTGGCCACCGATCACGAACGTCGGGTCCAGGCCACCTTCGCTCAGCACCGCAGCGGTCAGGCTGGTGGTGGTGGTCTTGCCATGGGTACCGGCCACGGCGATGCCGCGGCGGAAGCGCATCAGCTCGGCCAGCATCGCCGCGCGCGGCATGATCGGAATGCGCTGGCTGCGCGCTTCCATCAGCTCCGGGTTGTCCTCGCGGATGGCGCTGGAGACCACCACGCAGTCGGTGCCCAGCACGTTGGCTGCCGAGTGGCCGCGCATGATGCGCGCACCCAGGCTGGCCAGGCGGCGGGTCGCCACGTTGTCAGCGTTGTCCGAGCCGGACACTTCGTAGCCCAGCGTCAGCATCACTTCGGCGATGCCACTCATGCCGGTGCCACCGATGCCGACGAAGTGCACGCGCGGGAACGCGCGCACCAGGTCGTTGGTGTCGTGCAGGCGACGGATCATGCGCGGCCTCGCGCAGGGCAGGCGCGGTGGCATGCCTTCTTCATACAGCTTCCTCGAGAATGATATCGGCGATGCGCTCGGCGGCATCGACCTTGGCCAGGGCACGCGCGGCTTGCGCCATCTGCATGCGGCGGGCGGGATTTTCGGACAGATCGCGCAGCAGTGCGGCGATGCCGTCGGCCAGCGTTCCGTCCTGCTTCAGCAACACCGCCGCGCCGCGCTCGACCAGGTACTCCGCGTTGCGGGTCTGGTGATCGTCGACGGCAGCGGGGAATGGCACCAGCACGCTGCCGACACCGACCGCGCACAGCTCGGCCAGGGTGGACGCGCCGGCGCGGCAGACGACCAGGTCAGCCCAGGCGAAGGCCTCGGCCATGTCCGCGATGAACGGGGTGATCTCAGCCTGCACGCCGGCCCTGGCATACGCCTCGACCGCTTCGGCATGCATCTTCTCGCCGCTCTGGTGGCGCACCTGCACCGGCACGTCGGCGCCCAGCGCGGCGATCGCCTGCGGCACGCCGGTGTTGAGCGCACGCGCGCCCTGGCTGCCCCCGACCACCAGCACGCGCAGCGGGCCGTGGCGGTCGGCGAAGCGCTGCTCCGGCGGCGCAATGGCGGCGATTTCCGCACGCACCGGGTTGCCGACGAATTCCTCGCGCTGGGCGAAGGTGCCCGGGAAACCGGTCAGCAGGCGGCGCGCATAACGCGACAGGATGCGGTTGGTCAGGCCCGGCGCACGGTTCTGCTCATGCACGATCAGCGGCAGGCCATGCAGGCGCGTGGCCATGCCGCCGGGACCGGAGGCGAAGCCACCGAAGGCGACCACCGCGCGCGGCTGGCGCTTGCGGATGATCAGCCCGGCCGCGCGCAGTGCACGCATCAGCCGCCACGGTGCCGCCAGCAGGGCCAGCTTGCCCTTGCCGCGCAGGCCGGTGATGGCCAGCGTGTCGATGGCAATGTCGTGCTGCGGCACCAGGCGCGTTTCCATCGCGCCTTCGGCCCCCATCCAGGTCACCGGCACGCCACGCCCGCGCAGCACGCGGGCCACGGCCAGGCCGGGGAAGATGTGGCCGCCGGTGCCGCCGGCGAGGATCATCACCGGACGCGCGCTATCGGTGGCCGCGCTCATGACAGCCTCCCGAAGGTCGGTTCGATGCGCGACTGCAGTCGGCTGGTGCCGCGCGCGGCGTTCGCTGCAGCAGGCGCGGGGGCGACCGGCGCGGCGCTCAGCGGCACGCCGGTGGCCATCGGTGCGGCCGGCGCGTCCACTGGCTCGGTCGGGGCGTCTTCGGCGCCACCGATGCGCACGGCCTGGCGTCGCTCGGCGCGCTTGAGTTCATACGACACGCGCAGCAGCAGGCCCATCGCCACGCAGGTCATCAGCACCGACGAACCGCCGGAGGAGATCAGCGGCAGGGTCAGGCCCTTGGTCGGCAGGATGCCCAGGTTCACGCCGATCGAGACGAAGGTCTGCATGCTGATCCACAGGCCGATGCCGAAGGCGATGTAGCCGGAGAAGTGGCGCTTCATTTCCACGCAGCGCATGCCCAGCCAGAAGGTGCGGCCGACCAGCAGCGCGTACAGCGCCACGATCACGCAGGTGCCCAGGAAACCGAATTCCTCGGCGGTGACCGAGAAGATGAAGTCGGTGTGCGCTTCCGGCAGGTAGTACAGCTTCTGCACGGAATTGCCCAGGCCGACGCCGGTCCATTCGCCACGGCCCACTGCCATCAGTGCGTTGGACAGCTGGTAGCCGTCGCCCTGCTGGTCAGCCCACGGGTCCAGGAAGGAGGTGATGCGGCGCATGCGGTACGGCTCGATGATCGCCAGCGCGCTCATGCCGACCAGGCCGATGATCACCGGCATCGACATGCGCGGCATGTTGACCCCGCCCAGCACCAGCATGCCGGCGGTGATCGCCAGCAGCAGGGTCGAGGAACCGAAGTCCGGCTGCAGCAGCAGCAGCACCACCAGCGCGCCGGCCACGCCCAGCGGCTTGAGCATCGCCGGCCAGGTCGCATTGACCTCGTCGCGGAAGCGCACCAGGTAGCTGGACAGCCAGACGATGTAGAGCACCTTCACCGCCTCGACCGTCTGGAACTTGGAAATGCCCAGGTTGATCCATCGGCGTGCGCCGTTGACCGTGCTGCCCAGGCCCGGCGCGAACACCGCCAGCAGCAGCACGAAGCAGCCCAGCAGCAGCATCTGGTTGTACTGCTCGATCGACTTCAGCTCGGTGCGGGCGGCGATGACCGCCAGCACGATACCCACCGCCAGGAAGATCAGGTGGCGGTTGAGGTAATAGAACGGGCTGCTCATCAGCGCGATCGAGCTGGAGGCCACCATCACCACGCCGACACCGGTGAGCGCGATGATCGCGCCCAGCAGCCACTTGTCGTAGCTGCCTTCGATGGCTTCAAGGCGTGTTGCCTGGCGGGACAGGTCGTTCATCTCAGCGCACCTTCAACGTGGCCAGGCCGATCAGCACGAGCACGACGGAGATGATCCAGAAGCGCACGATCACGCGCGGCTCCGGCCAGCCCTTCAGTTCGAAATGGTGGTGGATCGGCGCCATGCGGAACACGCGCTTGCCGGTCAGCTTGAACGATGCGACCTGGATCATCACCGACAGCGTCTCGATGACGAACACGCCGCCCATGATCACCAGCACCAGCTCCTGGCGGGTGATCACCGCGATCGTGCCCAGCACCGCACCCAGCGCCAGTGCACCGATGTCGCCCATGAACACCATGGCCGGATAGGTGTTGAACCACAGGAAGCCCAGGCCCGCGCCGGCGATCGCCGCGCAGATGATGACCAGCTCGCCTGCGCCCGGAATCTGCGGGATCTGCAGGTAGTTGGCGAACACCACGTTGCCCGAGGCGTAGGCGAACACGCCCAGTGCGCAGGCCACCAGCACGGTGGGCATGATCGCCAGGCCGTCCAGGCCGTCGGTCAGGTTCACCGCGTTGGAGAAGCCGACGATCCAGAAGTAGGCAATGGCCACGAAGCCGATGCCGGCCAGCGGCAGCGCGACCGACTTGAACATCGGGATGTAGAACGTCAGCGCCGCCGGCACGTCGGCCGTATAGAACAGGAACAGGCCCGCGGCCAGGCCGAAGATCGACTGGAGCAGGTACTTCCAGCGCGACTTCAGGCCGTTCGGGTCACGGCGGACGATCTTGATCCAGTCGTCATACCAGCCGATGGCGCCAAAGCACAGCATCACCGCCAGCACCAGCCACACGTAGCGGTTGCGCAGGTCGGCCCACATCAGTACCGACAGGGTGACGGTGAGCAGGATCAGCGAACCGCCCATGGTCGGCGTGCCGGCCTTGGAGAAATGGGTCTGCGGACCGTCCTTGCGGATCGGCTGGCCGCCCTTGAACTGGGCAAGCTTGCGGATCATCGCCGGGCCGAGCCACAGCGACAGGAACAGGGCCGTCAGCGCGGCAAGGATGGCGCGGAACGTCTGGTAGTTGAACAGCCCGAACAGGCTCTCCAACTGCTGCAACCATCGAGCCAGTTCATACAACATGCGGGGATTCCTCTCCTTGCGCCAGCAGCGCTTTGACAATCGTGTCCATGGCGCTGCCACGGGACCCCTTGACCAGGCAGCGCACGCCGGCGTGCAGCTCGTCCTTCAGCGCCTGCGACAGCGCGTCATGGGTGGCGAAATGACGGCCACCGTCGCCGAAGCTGGCAGCGGCGGCGGCGCTGAGCGGACCCAGCGCATACAGGCGCTTGAGCCCGGCGGCGCGTGCGCGGAGGCCCGCCTGCGCATGCAGCGCTTCGGCATCCGGGCCCAGCTCGCGCATGTCGCCCAGCACCAGCCAACCCTCTTCCGGCGCGGCGGCCAGGGCATCGATGGCCGCTGCCAGCGAACCGGGGTTGGCGTTGTAGCTGTCGTCCACCAGCACCGCGCCATTGCGCAGCTGATGGGCGATCTGGCGGCCCGGCACCGGCTGTGCCTCGGCCAGGCCTGCCGCGATGCGTGCCAGGTCGATGCCGGCGGCCAGCGCCAGGCTGGCGGCGGCCAGTGCATTGCTGACGTTGTGGCGGCCCGGCAGGCCCAGCACCACGCGGGCTTCGCCGACCGGCGCGACCAGGGTGAACTGGCTGCCCTGCGCACCGGCGCGGATGTCGCGCGCGGTCACCTCTGCCGAATGCTCCAGGCCAAAGCGCAGCACGCGGCAGCGCGCCGGGGTGCCGACAAAATGCTGTTCGAACCAGCGGCCGTACGCATCGTCGGCATTGATCACCGCCACGCCATCGGCGGGCAGCGCGGCATAGATCGCGCCCTTGGTCACCGCCACGCCGAGCAGGCTGCCCATCCGCTCCAGGTGCGCCGGGGCGATGTTGTTGACCAGCGCGTAGCGCGGGCGGGCGATGTCGGTCAGGTAGGCGATGTCGCCCGGCTTGCCGGCACCCATCTCGTAGACGGCATAGTCGGCATCTTCCGGTGCATCGATCACCGCCAGCGGCAGGCCGATCTCGTTGTTGCGGTTGCCCGGATTGGCGTAGACCACCTTGTGCGCGTGCTGGGCCACCTGCTGCAGGATCGACAGCAGCAGGCTCTTCACGCTGGTCTTGCCGTTGCTGCCGGTGATCGCGAACACCTCGGTGCCACGGTCACGCTGCATGCCGGTGGCGATCCTGGCCAGTGCCAGTTCGCTGTCGGCCACCAGCACCTGCGGCAGTTCGATCGGCAGCAGGCGCTCGACCAGCAGCGCACTGGCACCGCGCGCCTGCGCGTCGGCTGCGAAGTCATGGCCGTCGAAACGCTCACCGCGCAGCGCGACATACAGGCTGCCGGGGCCCAGGTTGCGGGTGTCATTGCTGACCGCATCGATGGCCACGTCGTCGCCGTGGATCTCGCCGCCGGCCCAGTGTGCGATCAGCGAAAGCAGGGTGCGCTTCATGCGGCGCCCTCCCCGGCCTGTGCCTCTAGAACACCGGCCTTGGCCGCCAGTGCGGCCGCGGCCACTTCGGTGTCGTCGAAGTCATGGCGCACGCCATTCACTTCCTGGTACGGCTCGTGGCCCTTGCCGGCGATCAGGATGATGTCGCCGGCACCGGCGCGCTTCACCGCCAGGCCGATCGCGCGCGCGCGGCTGCGCTGCACGGTCACGGCATCGGCGTTCTGGAAGCCGGCCAGGATGTCGGCCACGATCACGTCGCCGTCTTCGCCACGCGGGTTGTCGTCGGTGACGATGACCTGGTTGGCCAGGCGCTCGGCGATCGCCGCCATCTGCGGGCGCTTGCCGGTATCGCGCTCGCCACCGCAGCCGAACACGCAGAACAGCGCGCCGTGCAGGTGGCCCTGCAGGCTGTCCAGCGCCTGCTCCAGCGCGTCCGGGGTATGTGCGTAGTCGACCACCACGGTCGGCAGGCCGTTCTCGCCGCCGAGGCGGTTCATGCGGCCACGGATCGGCTGCAGCGCCGACAGCACTTCGGCGATACGCGGCAGCGGCTGCCCCTGCGCGTGCAGGGTACCGGCCACGGCCAGCAGGTTGTCCACGTTGAAGCGGCCCAGCAGCGGCGACTGCACCGCAGCGCGCTGGCCGTCGATGACCAGTTCGAAGGCGATGCCACGACCGTCAAGCTGCAGCGCCTCGGCGCGCACGCTGGCGTCCTCGGCACCACGCGAGCTCAGCCCGATCGGCTGCACGCTGGCCGGCAGGCCCGCGAACAGCTGGCGGCCGAAGGCATCGTCCAGGTTGATCACCGCCGCCTTCAGGCCCGGGCGATGGAACAGCCGCGCCTTGGCCGCGCCGTAGCTGGCCATGTCGCCGTGGTAATCCAGATGGTCGCGGGTGAGGTTGGTGAACACCGCCACGTCGTAGTGCACGGCGTCCACGCGGCCCTGGTCGAGCGCATGCGAGCTGACTTCCATCGCCACCGCGCGCGCACCGGCGTCACGCAGCTGGGCCAGCAACGCATGCATCTGCAGCACCAGCGGCGTGGTGAAGCCGGTCGGCTCGACGGCACCATAAAGTCCGGCGCCGAGCGTGCCGATACTGCCACTGGGCGTTCCGAGCAGGTGCCAGGCCTGGGCCAGCAGCTGCACGGTGGAGGTCTTGCCGTTGGTGCCGGTCACGCCGACCATCGCCATTGCCCGCGACGGTGCGCCATGGAACTGGTCGGCCATCGCGCCCATGCGCGCGCGCAGGCCCGGCACGGCGATCGCATCGGCCGGTGCCGGCAGATCGGCCGGTGCCGGCGGTTCGAACAGGATGGCACTGGCACCGGCAGCGCGCGCCTGCTCGACAAAGCCCAGGCCATGCGCGCCGAAACCGGCGATGGCGACGAAGGCGTTACCGGGGCGCACGGCACGGCTGTCCAGCACCAGGCCGGTCAGAACGGGATCATGACCCGCCAGGGCCACGTCCGGAAGCAACTGCGAAAGCAACATCGAAGGACTCATTGCGTGCCTCCCGTAGCGGGCGGCGTCTGGGCTTGCGCGCTCGGCAGCGCAGCGTCGAATTCAGCGGCGGCATCGACCGGCAGCGCGGTCTCGGCCGGCGGCGCAGGCAGGATCGAAGCCGAATGGCCGACCTTGCCGGACTGCTGTGCGGCCAGCCACGACTGCAGGTCGTCCAGCGGCACGTCCATCAGGCGCAGGGTGCCTTCCATCACGTTGTGGTAGACCGGCGCCGAGACCAGGCCGCCGTAGAACTTGCCGGCCTGCGGGTCGTTGATGACGATGACGGTGGCAAAGCGCGGGTTGGTGGCGGGCACCACGCCGGCGAACAGCGCGTTGTAATGCCCGCGCTCGTAACCGCCGGGGCCGGCCTTGCGCGCGGTACCGGTCTTGCCGGCCACGCGGTAGCCCAGCACGGCCGCCTGCTTGGCACCGCCCTGGGTGACCACCGTTTCCATCATCGCCACCACCTGCCGGGCGACGTTCTCGTCGATGATCTGCTGGCCCTCGTTGCGCTGGCCCTTGACGAAGGTCGGCGCGATCAACCTGCCGCCGTTGGCCAGCGCCGAATACGCCGTAGCGATCTGCAGCGGCGTCACCGACAGGCCGTAGCCGTAGGACATGGTGGTCTTGGTGGTGCCCGACCAGCGCGCCGGGCGCATCACCACGCCGGCCGATTCCCCCGGGAAACCACTGTGCGGCGCCGAGCCATAGCCGAAGCGGCGCACGCCGTCGTAGAAGGTCTGGTCCGGCATCTTCGCCGCAACCTTTGCCGCACCCACGTTCGAACTGCGGGTGATCACGCCGGTCACGTTGAGCACACCGTTGTTGCGCGGCACGTCGCGGATGGTGAAGCGGCCCAGGGTCATATAGCCCGGGTTGGTATCGATGATGGTGTCCTTGGTCACCGCCCCGGCCTGCAGCGCGGTGGCGATGGTCAACGGCTTCATCGTCGAACCCGGCTCGACCAGGTCGGTCACCGCGCGGTTGCGGCGCGTATCGGGGATCGCGCCGGTCAGCGAGTTCGGGTTGTAGGTCGGCAGGTTGACCATGGCCAGGATCTCGCCGGTGGTCACGTCCATGATCACCATCGAACCGCCGGCCGCCTTGTTGGCCACCAGCGCGTTGCGCAGTTCCTTGAAGGCCAGGTACTGGATGCGGCGGTCGATGCTGAGGGTCAGGTCCTTGCCCGGCTCGGCGGCGCGCAGCAGATCGCTTTCGACGGTCTCGCCCTTGCGGTTGCGGATCACCCGCTTCGCACCGGGCTTGCCGCGCAGCCATTCGTCGAACGCCAGTTCCAGACCTTCCTGGCCACGGTCGTCGATGTTGGTGAAGCCCAGCACGTGCGCCATCGCCTCACCCTGCGGGTAGAAGCGGCGGAACTCGCGCTGCGCGGCCACGCCCGGGATCTTCAGCGCGACCACCTTCTCCGCCTCGTCCGGATTGATCCGGCGGCGCAGGTACATGAATTCCTTGTCCGACTTCTGCGACAGGCGGCTGCTCAGCTCATCCACCGACATGCCGACCGCCTGGGCCAGCTCCGGGATGCGCTCGGGCGAACGCAGCAGGTCCTGCGGGTTGACCCAGATCGAGGCGACCGGGGTGGACACCGCCAGCGGCTCGCCGTTGCGGTCGGTGATCATGCCGCGCGAGGTCTTGATCGGCAGCTCGCGCAGGTAGCGGGCCTCGCCCTGGCGCTGGTAGAAGTCGCTGTTGATGATCTGCACGTAGGCCGCGCGACCGACCAGCGACACCGAGCACAGGCCGAGCGCCAGCGCGACCCAGCGCAGGCGCTGGCGCAGGTTGAAGGCGTTGCGCGGGCGGTTGCGGCCGGTCTTGCTCATGGGCGCACCACCACGATGTCAGCCGCCTCGGGGAACTTCATGCCGAGCTTCTCGCGGGCAATGCGGTCCACGCGGTTGGCTTCGGCCAGGGTGGCCTGTTCCAGCTGCAGGCGGCCGAACTCAAGATTGATGTCATCGCGCTTGCGCTCGGCACGCGACAGCTCGATGAAGGTCTGCCGGTGGCGGTGGCGCACGAACACCACGCCGATCGCCGAGGCGACGGTGCAGGCCAGCAGGATGATCAGCAGCAGCCGGCTCATGCATCGGCCTCCCGCTTCTGTGCCACGCGCAGCACGGCGCTGCGGGCACGCGGGTTGGCGGCCAGCTCTTCGTCGGTGGCCTTGATGGCGCCGCCGATCAGGTCCAGCGTCGGCACGAACGCAACCGCCTCGGGCAGCCGGCGGTTGGCCGGCGGCGCCTTGGCCAGGCGGTTCATGTACTGCTTGACGATGCGGTCTTCCAGCGAGTGGAAGCTGATCACCGCCAGGCGGCCACCGGGCTTGAGCCGTTCCACCGCCGCATCGAGCCCGGCTTCCAGATCGGCCAGCTCGCGGTTGATGTGGATGCGGATGGCCTGGAAGCTGCGCGTGGCAGGGTGGATCTTGTCCTTCCCACGCGGCATCACCGAGGCGATCAGCTCGGCCAGTTCGGCGGTGCGGGAGAACGGCTGCTTCTCGCGGCGGGCCACGATGGCGCGGGCGATGCGCCGGCTCTGCCGCTCTTCGCCGTAGGTCCACAGCACATCAGCGATCTCGCGCTCTTCCACGCGGTTGATCCACTGCGCGGCGCTTTCACCGCTGTCCGGATCCATGCGCATGTCCAGCGGGCCGTCCTTGCCGAAGCTGAAGCCACGTTCGGCCACGTCCAGCTGCGGCGACGACACACCCAGGTCGAACAGCACGCCGTCCAGGCCTTCGGCCGTCGCATCCCACTGCAGCAGCTGGGCGAAGCTGCCACGGAAGATGGACACGCGCGGGTCCGGCGCGAAATCGCGCTCGGCAACGGCGATGGCTTCCGGATCCTTGTCCATGACCAGCAGGCGCCCCTCGGGACCGAGCTGGGTGAGCACGCCACGTGCATGACCGCCACGACCGAACGTGCCATCCAGATAACGTCCGTTTTCGATCACCCTCAGGCCTTCAAGGACCTGGGTGTACAGGACCGGCAGGTGCACCGCCGGCGACTGCGACACCGGAAGGTGACCGGCCTGCGCTTCTGGGCGCATCCGGGCACCCCGGCTCACAACTTCAGGTCGAGCAACCCATCACCCAGATCCTCGTCAGACAACGTCTGCTGGATCAGGGCCCGATGCGCCTGCTCGCTCCACAATTCGAACTTGTCGCCCATGCCGAGCAATACCGCCTTCTTCTCAATGCCCACCGCACCGCGGTGGCTGGCAGGGATGCTGATGCGACCGTTGCCGTCCAGTTCCAGATGGGCGGCCGAGCCGACCAGCTTCTGCTGCAACAGGCGCACGACGCGCTGGGTGTTGGGCTTGGACATCACATCGTCGCGGACCCGCTCCCATTCCGACTCTGCGTACAGCCACAGGCAGCCGGCTTCGAACGGGTTGTAGGTCAGCACGAGACGGTTGTTGCTGGCGCGCGCGACGAGGTCGCGGTAAGCGGTGGGAACCGCCATGCGCCCCTTGTCGTCAACTGTGATGGCCGTCTCACCCTGGAACACGACGCCTGCACCTTGTCCTTCGCCCGGTGAAACATTGAACCACGAAAACCCACAAAACACCCGGATTTCCCTCTGATGCCCACCTTAGCAGCGGGCGGAGGGTTGTCAACAACTTTTCAGCAGGGAAATCGCCAGCCGCATCAATGGCTTGCAACAACCTTTAGAGAATTGTTCAAGGCTTATCCACAAGTTGCTGATCCGTCTCAATTTTTGAGATTGAACGGAAGTTCAGGGGCGTGGACAGGGCGTGAAACATCAGCCGCGCATTCATCCGGAGCGGGCCGGAAACGGCGCCAGACTGCGCAAACCGTGCACAATGAAGCCATGTGCCTGCTCGCTCTTGGCTGGATGCACCACCCGCGCTGGCGGCTGGTGATGGCCGGCAACCGTGATGAGTTCCACGCCCGTCCGACGGCGGCGCTGGCCCCCTGGCAGGATGAGACGTCGGTCATCGGCGGTCGCGACCTGCGTTCCGGCGGAGGCTGGGCCGGGGTTGGCGCCTCGGGCCGGATGGCGGTGGTCACCAACGTCCGCGACCCGCTGGCCGCCCAGACCGGTCCTTCACGCGGGGCACTGGTGGCCGACTTCCTGCGCGGCCGCGACCCGGCGGCCGTGCATATCGACCGCCTGGCGACCGTGGCTGGTGCCTACGCCCCGTTCAATCTCCTGCTGGCCGATAGCGACAGCCTGGAGTACCTGGGCAACCATCCTGCCGAACGGCAGACCCTCGGTCCGGGCGTACACGGCATGTCCAACGGCGCGCTGGACGCCCCCTGGCCGAAGACCCGGCGGCTGATGGCGGCCCTTGAAGCCTGGCTGCAGGAAGACGGGGTCAGAGCCCTTTCGCAGCGCGAAAGGGATCTGACCCCAGACCTGACCCCACTCTGGGCCGCCCTGGCCGACGAACACCGCCCCGCCGACAGCGACCTGCCCGACACCGGCATCGGTCTGGAGCGCGAGCGCTGGCTGAGCCCGGCCTTCATCCGCGGCGACGACTACGGCACCCGCGCCAGCACCGTGCTGCTAATCGATGGCGACGGCCACGGCGAGATCCACGAGCGCCGCTTCGGCCCGCAGGGTGTCCCCAGCGGACAGAGCCACGTCATTTTCTGACCCGGTCATGACGGCCCTTGGCCAGACGCTCTTGGCGGGGGGGGTAGTGCCGGCCGCTGGCCGGATTCGATTGCCAGCGTGGTAGTGGCGGGCGCCGCCGGGCCCCCCCAGCTATATTACTTTTAGACAAAAAAATAACCCCCACCCCCCCCCCCCAAACACCCCCCCGGGTCATATAATATAACTATCTACTGATACCCCCAACCCCAATAAAACAATATACAATAATCTCCGCCCCCCCCCCCCCCCCCGGGCCCAGGTCATCAA
>NZ_JBAWUK010000003.1:65039-90957 GCF_037079935.1 Stenotrophomonas maltophilia group sp. Smal12
CGCCACAGCAAACAACGAAATAATTTTGAGCCCCCGTATAATAACGCCGTGGTGATATAGGATTGTGGGGGGGGGGGTTGGGCGGGGGGGGGCGGGTTTTGTTTGCGCTCGGTTGTAGGCCCGCCGGGGCGCGCCCAAAATGTAATTCAACGAACCCACCACAACGGCCGCGCCCCCCCCCCCCCACTACCCGCACGCGTGTCGTCATTGAAGTGACGGTCGTCGTCAGCGCACCACGCCTGAAACGTCATTCAGCTTCCAGCGCCGACCGCGATCCGCCCGTGCCACAGGGTTCCAGCATCGCAGCCGGCCCACTGTGTCCTTTTCGCATTCGGCACTGTGTCTATAAATGTCGGCCCTCACCTCCCAGGGTGGTCGCGCCCGGCCTTTCGCCGCGCGATCGACCGCAACCACAAGGAGGCCCCATGCGCCGCATCCTCATCCTGCTCGCCACCCACCTGCTCACCCTCGGCCTGGGCTTCGGCCTGGGCGTCTACCTTCTGCCGATCCTGATCGCCCCCGATGACCCGCCGGTGGAACAGGTACAGGCCGCCATGAAAGACGCCGCCTACCGCACCACCTTCCGCCGCGACCTGAAGGGCAGCGACGCAGTGCACTGGGCCGAAGGCAAGGTCAGTGTCAGCGCCACCCAGGTCGCCTTCGACGGGAAGATGGGACCGGGCCCGGATTACAAGGTGTACCTGGTCCGCGACTTCGTCGACAACAAGGCCGACTTCCTGAAGATCAAGGCGCAGGCCCAGCGCATCGGCGAAGTGAAGACCTTCAACCGCTTCCTGGTCGAGGTGCCCGCGAACGTGGATGTGGACGACTACACCACCGTCGTGGTGTGGTGCGAGCGCTTCTCGCAGTTCATCTCCGCCGGGCACTACCGATGCGCGGTTCATGCATATCGAAGAAAGAGGCGGAGCCGGCCGATAAGCCGGGTTCTGTCGTGGACAGTCATTCCTCTAGGCGTTACGTCACCGCAACGCTCAAGCAACCTACCCGGATCCAACGCGGGCCGCGCCAAAGGATCCCTATTTGGTCTTGCTCCAGGTGGGGTTTGCCGTGCCGGTCTGTTGCCAGACTCGCGGTGCGCTCTTACCGCACCATTTCACCCTTACCGGCCTTCCGAAGAAGACGTAGGCGGTATCTTTCTGTTGCACTTTCCGTCGGCTTGCGCCGCCCAGGCGTTACCTGGCACCTTGCCCTATGGAGCCCGGACTTTCCTCGGCACCCCCGAAGGGATGACGCGACTGTCTGGCCGACTCCGCCAGCGCGTATTCTAGCGTACGCACGCCCTTCCTGCCGTGCCGATCGCGGCGTCCGGTTCATCCTTCCACGCGTGGCGTGGCTCTAGCGGCCCTTCGCCCTCGCCATCACCGCCGCCCGCGACTCCAGCACCACCCCGACGATCAATTCCCGCACCTGCGGTTGCGAACCGTCCCATTCAATGCGGCGGACGCGCACGTCCACGCGATCGCCCGGCGCGTGGGCTTTCAACGCTTGGCCGATACCGAAGACGGTCTTCACTCGGGTACCCGCCACGGCCAGCACCTCATCCCCCTTGCGCAGGCCGGCGCGATGGGCCGGACCTTCGTCAGGCTCGGATTCGATCACGGTCGCGCCCCCCATTTGAACGCCGAGGACCGGGCGCAGCGCATCGCTACGCGAATCCCCTTCCCCGGCCTGCTCGCGCGCCAATTCGGTGGCGCCCAGCAGTGCATCGTCCAACCCCGCATCGAAATACGGCGCGTTGTCCACGAATGCGGCGCATTGCCACGACGCGCGCTCGGGCACCGGCTCGCGCCCCGCACGAAGGGCCTGCCGCAGGTCGCGCCATTGCGCTGCGCTGACGTACCGCTGCTGGCTGTTCACCAATTGCTGGTAGGCCGCCTCGATCTGTGCGTGGTTGTCGGCCCCCACCTGCAGACATCCCTCGTAGTTCTCCAACGCGTCACGTGCCGCGCGATAGGTCAGGTAATTGCTGTAATCGCGGACCGACTGCAGCCGATTGAATTCGACCAACCCCGGATCGAACAGCAGGTAGCCAACATAGTCCGGGCCCAGATCGGCTTCGGTAATGGCCGCAGGTGGCGGCCCTTCAGCTGCAGGAGCTGGCACGTCGGCCAGAGCGAACAACAGGAACAGTCCCTTTTCCAGCATCTGTCTTCCCTCCCTCAAGTAGATTTGAGAGCTTCACTCCTTCACCTCCGGAATTCCGCCGCTCATTCGTATTGCAGCGTCCCAGGCTGTGAATGACCATGCAGCCTGCACGCTTTTCAGGACTTTTCGTCCAGCTCCCGGCGAAGATCGTCAACCCATCGCTTTCTGCTGCTACGGTCATACTCGGCCGGCGAGAACGGCATCGACGCACGCGCATAATCGTCGATCAGTGCCAGCAGCGCCTGCCTGTCGACACGCGCGTCGAGAGGAGTGTGGGTGTCACTGGCGAGTGCGACCAGTTGTTCCTGGAGCAGCTCCTTTCTTGCGATGCCGGCGCCGGTGGACGGATCTGCGATACACAGACCGAAGGTCCCGTTGAAGAAGTGCGGGAGCAGCAGTTGCGCCTTGTCGTGCGCAGCGTTGGCATCCCCAAGCACGGCTGTCATGTAGCCCTCGAGCTCCTGCAGCAGAACGTCGACGACAGCCGCCCGCTCACTGCCCGGTGGTGCATGATCGGCAATGCGTATCCAGCGTGCGCAATCGGTACGGAAGTACTCCCCCACAAGGTCTTCGCTGATGGGAATGGAGCCGAACACTGCAGATCGGATGGTGCCACCTTCGCAGGTGTAGGTGGGCTGCGGCACCGCGCCCACTGCAATCAGGTGACTGAGTCTTTCTTCTGACACATTGCAGAATGCGGCGAACGCATCCTTTGGCAGGAAATGAGCTTGAAGGTAGGCTGTCAATGCCATCTCGAACAATTACTCCCAAGGGGGGATGAAGAGGCGTGTGCAGGGGCGTCTTCGTCCAGGACAGACATCCCGAGCACCGGTCCTCACGCCTCAGAGGCCGCGGAAATGGGGTCACACTACGGAAACCCTTCCGCATCGGGAGTATCCGCACGGGCTCGACTGATCTCAATGTCGCTCTGCAGGACGTCCCCTAATACCCAAGGCTGCTGGCTTCGTACGATCATCAGTGGGTCGGTCATTGCTGCTCATCACGACATTGCCTGTCCCCGGATTCGTCCCTCAGCCGTGCACGTGAGCACGTTCACGCGCCAGAGGTTGGCGCCCCTCCGGCGGATCCGAACCGTTTCGCATTTCGCGCCGCGCGCTCCGGGACATGGCCCGGAGCGATCCATCAACTGCCGTACAACGCCTTGCGCGGCGCACCGGTCAGTTCCGCGGCCAGCTTTGCGGCGGTCGACGGCGGCAGGTGCTCGCTCAGCTTCGCGTAGACGCGGCGGCCGTGTGCCAGCTGCGCTTCCTCGTCATCGCCGGCGCCCTGCACCATCACCACGAACTCGCCCTTGCGCTGGTTCTCGTCGGCCTCGACCTTCGCCAGCAGGCCCGCCAGGTCGCCATCAAGCACGGTCTCGAACAGCTTGGTCAGCTCGCGGGCCAGCACCGCCGGGCGCTCGCCGCCGAAGATCGCCGCCATGTCGGCCAGCGATTCGGCGATGCGGTGCGAGGATTCGTAGAACACCATCGTGCGCACTTCGCCGGCCAGCGCCTGCAGGCGGTCGCGGCGGCCACTGGCCTTGGCCGGCAGGAAGCCCTCGAAACTGAAACGGTCGCTGGGCAGGCCGGCCACGCTCAGCGCGGCGATGGCGGCGCAGGCGCCGGGCACCGGGCTGACCTTGATGCCCGCCGCACGCGCGGCACGCACCAGGCGGAACCCCGGATCGCTGACCAGCGGCGTACCGGCGTCACTGACCAGCGCCAGCGACTCGCCGGCCTGCAGGCGCGAGACCAGCCGCTGCGCCAGCGCCTCCTCGTTGTGCTCGTGCAGGGCCACCAGCGGCTGCTGGATACCGAAATGGGACAGCAGCTGGCCGCTGCGGCGGGTGTCCTCGGCACAGATGGCCGCCACCGAGCGCAGCACCTCCTGCGCGCGCGGGCTCAGATCGGCCAGGTTGCCGATCGGGGTGGCGACGACGTACAGGGTTGGGACACTCATTTCAGCGGTACTCACGGGGCAAGGGTAGAATCGTAGCGTGTACCCGGCCAAGGCCGCTGCCCTCATCGCATGGACCCGATCATGAACAAGCCCGCCGCACGGATCTCCGCCCTGTCGTTGTCGCTGATGCTGCTGGCCGGTTGTGCCACCACCAGCCTGACCAGCACCCCCGATTCGCCGGCCCAGGGCCAGGCGCTGGCGCTGATCGAACAGGGCAAGCCGCGCGACGCCGCACTGCAGCTGGAAGGCCTGGCCGCCACGCTGCGTGGCGGTGCCCGCAGCAACGCACTGGCCGATGCGGCCTGGGCCTGGCACCTCGCCGGTGACAGTGCCCGCGCGCGCAGCCTGCTCGGCCAGCTCACCGCCCGCCAGCTGTCCGGCGCCAGCCTGCAGCGGTACCAGCTGACCAGTGCCGAGCTGGCCTTGGCCGACAAGCAGCCGGCGCAGGCGCTGGCCCTGCTGAAGGACCATGGCGACAACGTGCTGCCAGCCCTGCGTACGCGCTGGTACCTGGCCCGTGCCGGCGCCCTGCAGGGCACCGGCGATGCCTTCGGCGCCGCCACCGAGCGCGCCCGCGCCCATGCCAGTCTGACCGGCAGTGCGCGCAGCGATAACCAGGCCGCCATTGCCGGCCTGCTCGGCACCCTCGACGACGCCACGCTGCGCAGCCGCGCCGCCGCCCTGCCGGCCAACGACCCGCTCTACAACTTCGCCGGCCGCGCACTGATCGCGCGTGGCCTGCCGCTGCCGCGCCCGTTCGACCGCGATGGCGCGGCCCAGTTCGACACCAGCAAGCGCCCGCCGGCGATGAGCGACGGTTACCGCCCGCCGGCCAAGCTGGCCGTGCTGCTGCCGCTCAGCGGCCGCCTGGCCACCGCCGCACAGCCGGTGCGCGATGGCCTGTTGAGCGCCTACTACGGTGAAAGCCGTCGCCGCCCGGACATCAACTTCTTCGACACCGCCGGCACCCCGGCCGGTGCCCTCGCCGCCTACGACAAGGCCGTTGCCTCCGGTGCCGACTTCGTGGTCGGCCCGCTGGGCCGCGACGAAGTGGACGCGGTGTACGGCCGCCAGCAGCTGCAGGTACCGGTGCTGGCCCTGAACCGTGGCAAGGACGCACCGCCGGCCGGCAGCGCCGGCTTCTCGCTGGCACCGGAAGACGATGGCATCGTCGCGGCCGAGTACCTGCGCGGCCGCGAGCGCGGCAAGGCGCTGGTGATCAACAGCGCCGACGACACCGGCCGCCGTGCCGCCGCCGCCTTCGCCCAGCGTTTCGCCCAGCGCGGTGGCCAGGTCGTGGCCACGGTCGGCGTCAGCGATGCGGTGGGCGACGTCAGCGCCCAGGTGCGCAACGCCGGCCAGGTCGATGCCGTGTTCCTCGCCGTGCGTGCGCCGCAGGCCCGCCTGCTGGCGCCGCAGCTGGCGCTGGCCGGTGCCGGTGGCGCGACCCGCGTCGGCACCTCGCAGCTGACCGTCGGCAGCGGCAAGGTGGAAGAAGACGTGGCGCTGGACGGCATCGTCTACCCGAACGAAGCCTGGAACGTGCGCAGCGTGTCCGGCCTGCCGTCGGCCAGCCAGGTGGCCAGCACCCTGCCGAGCGCACGCGGTGCGGCCGGCCGCCTGTTCGCCTTCGGTGCCGACGCGTGGAAGATCACCGCCTACCTGGACAAGCTGTCCAACGAAGGCGGCCTGGACGGTGCCACCGGCACCCTGTTCCTGGACAGCAATGGCAACATCCTGCGCCAGCCGGCATGGTCGACCTTCAGTGGCGGCCGGCCGATGCCGATCGTCGGTGGTCGCTGAGCGCAGCCAACGGGGCTCGGCGGTGGAAGCCGCCGCCGAGCAGCACCTGCAACTGGCCGGACTGCGGCCGCGTGCACGCAACGTGCGCTATCGCGGCGGTGAACTGGACCTGGTGATGGACGATGCCGGCACCGTGGTGTTCGTGGAAGTGCGCTACCGTGCGCGATCGGATTTCGGCGGTGGCGCCGCTTCGGTCGATGCGCGCAAATGCCGGCGCCTGGCCCATGCCGCGCAGCTGTACCTGCAGGACCACCCGGCGCTGGCCAATGCGCCCTGCCGCTTCGACGTGGTCGAAGCCACCGGCGAACCGCCGCAGCTGCATTGGCTGCGGGATGCGTTCCGATTGGATGACTGCTGATGGCTACTCTTTGCCGGCCAGCGGCCGGCACTACCCGTCGGACCTGCAGCCGGCCAGCGGCCGGCATTGCCATGGTGCGTGACTGATGCCGTCGATTATCACCCATGCCGCTGTGCCGCTGGCGCTGTGGTGCGCCGCTGATCGTGGCCGCATCCCACCGCGCCTGCTGGCGGCCGGCGTGATCGCAGCGATGCTGCCCGATGCCGATGTACTGGCCTTTGCGCTGCACATTCCCTATGCGGATGCCTTCGGCCATCGCGGCGCCAGCCATTCACTGCTGTTTGCGTTCGTGCTGGCGGCGGTAGCGGCGGTGTTGGCATTCTTTGGTAGCGGCCGACCTTGGTCGGCGGTTTCGTGCCAACCAAGGTTGGCACCTGCCAAGGCAGGGCCAACGGTGGCATCGACCGTACAAGCCGCTGTATTCGTGTTCATCTGTGCCGCCAGCCATCCACTGCTCGATGCGATGACCTCCGGTGGCCTCGGCGTCGCGCTGGCCTGGCCGTGGAGCGAACAGCGCTTCTTCGCACCGTGGCGACCGATCCGGGTTTCACCGTTTGCCCCGCAATTCTTCAGCGCACGCGGCGTGGCTACCCTGCTCTCCGAACTGCGCTGGGTGTGGCTGCCACTGGCCGGCGCCGTTGTCGCCTGGAAACTGATCCAACCCGCTCCTGCTGCCCCGCGAGATCCGTCATGAGTACCGCACTGCCTGCTGCCCTGGTTGCCGAACTGTCCGCCCTGCTGGGCGCGGAGGGCTGGCGCATGGATGACAGCGCGCTGGAGGCCAACGCGCAGGACAACTCATGGCGCCGCCAGCGCCCGGCGGCGGTGGCGCTGCCGGCCGACATCGAACAGGTGCAGGCACTGGTGCGCGCCTGTCGCGCACATGGCGTGGCGCTGGTCGCGCGCGGTGCCGGCACCGGCACCACCGGCGCCGCCGTCCCACAACCGGGCAGCATCGTGCTGTCGTTCACCCGCATGGACCGCATCATCGAGATCCGCGCCGGTGATCGCTGCGCAGTCGTGCAGCCGGGCGTGCTCAACGGCACCCTGCAGCAGGCCCTGGCCCCGCGCGGCCTGTTCTGGGCACCGGATCCTTCCAGTGCCGAGATCTGCAGCATCGGCGGCAACCTGGCCTGCAATGCGGGCGGCCCGCGCGCGGTGAAGTACGGCACCAGCCGCGACAACGTGCTGGGCCTGGTGGCGGTGACCGGCACCGGCGAGATGATCCGTTGCGGTGGTGCCTACACGAAGGACGCCACCGGCTACGACCTCACCCATCTGCTGGTGGGCAGCGAAGGCACGCTGGCACTGATCGTGGAAGCCACGCTGAAGCTGACCCCGTTGCCGGTCAGCCAGGCCGGGCTGCGCGTGCTGTACCGCGATGCCGATGCCGCCGCCGCCGCCGTATCACGCTTGATGTCGCAGCCTGTTGTGCCGACCCGCCTGGAGTTCATGGACGCGCGCAGCCTGGAACTGCTGCGACTCAATGGTGCTGACGTGCCGGAGGCCGGTGCGATGCTGCTGGTCGAGGCCGATGGCGACCACGACACCCTGCCCTATCTGCTGCAGGCCCTGGCCAGCGCCGCCGAAGGCGAGGGCATGATCGAACTGGACGTGGCGATGGAAGGCCGCGCGCGCGACCAGTTGTGGGCGGCGCGCAAGGCACTGTCGCCTGCGCTGCGCAGCGTGGCGCCGGGCAAGATCAATGAAGACGTAGTGGTCCCGGTGTCGCGCATTCCGGAGCTGGTGGCCGGCGTGCAGGCGCTGGCACGCGACTACACGCTGACCATCGTCACCTTCGGCCATGCTGGCAATGGCAACCTGCACGTCAACATCCTCTACCACCCGGACGATGCCGACGAGAACGCACGCGCGCAGGCCGCGCTGCCAAAGATCTTCGCGCTGACGCTGGCGCTGGGTGGCACGCTGTCGGGCGAACACGGCATTGGCCTGGCCAAGCGCGATTTCATGGCGCAGGCCTTCACCCCGGAAACGCTGGCGACGATGCGCGCGATCAAGGCCGCGCTGGACCCGGACGGCATTCTCAACCCGGGCAAGGTGCTGCCGCCGGCATAGACCGAACGCTCTCCTGCAGAGCCGGGCCATGCTCGGCTGCTCTCCCCCCAGATCGCACAAGCCGAGCGTGGGCTCGGCGCTACACCGTCTTGTCGGCCGCGATATCGATCAGGGTCTGCCGGAAGCTGGGCAGCAGCACGCGGTTGCCGTGGCCACTCAGGTGATCGTTGTCGAAGAACAGCGGTTCGCCCTCTTCCACCGCCGAACAGGTCTGCGGCCCGCACAGCAGCGGCAGCGGATCCCATACGGTCAGTGACGGGTAACGTGCCGCCAGGTCATCCAGCAGTGCCATCTGCGGCACGCGCAGCATTTCCAGATCCGCACGCGGCATGCTCAGACCGCCGGCACACGCCGGATTGCGGCGGTTGAACCAGTCCGAACAGCGGTACGCACCGGCCTTGAACAATGGCAGCGGTGCGTCGATCACCACGTGTACGCCCAGCTTCTGCAAACGCCCCAGCACGCGATCGGCTTCGTCGCGTGCAGCCTGTGCGTGCGCCGGCGTGCGCTCGGCCAGCAGCTGTTGATAGATCGGCTGTGCGTCCTGCTGCTGCCAGTCGAAGCCGCGCAGTTCCGGCATGCGCAAGGCCGCCAGCAGCACGATGTCACCCGGGCGCGCCTCGCGTTCGATGGTCGACAGCGTGTCTTCAATGAAGTCCTGGCAGTCAGCCGGGCTGGCCCGCAGCAGGTTGACGAAGCTGCAGCCGCCGCGATCCTGCTGGCGCACCTCCATGCCGGTCTGCCGCGCGACCATGCTGGTCATGGTGCGATACGCCGCCGCGTGCGAATCACCGGCCACGAACAGGCGCCGCCCTTCGAGCGCCGGCGCACGCACCGGCTCCAGCGGGCGCCACGCCGGGTAGCGGCGCGCCTGCCATGCGTAGCCGTCGCGGTTGACACTGAGCGAGACCTGCTCGTGGTACTCCACCGTGGCCCAGGCGCCGGCACCGCACAGCGCCACCAGCGGAAACGCCATCGCCAGCACCTTGGCCGGTGCCAGCCGCAGCAGCGGCGCCGCACTGCGCAGCGGACGCTCGATGAAGTGGTAGGACGCGGCCGACACCGCCAGCAGCAGCACCGGATACAGCCACAGCGCGACGCCATGCAGGCCATACGTCCAGCGCAGCAGCACCAGCAGCGGCCAATGCCACAGGTACAGCGAATAGGACAGCCGGCCCAGGTAGGCCAGCGGTGCGCAGCCCAGCGCACCGGCGATGCTCGATCTCCCCGCTGTCGACACGCTCGCCAACAACAGCAGGGTACCGGCCACGGTGGCCAGCACACCCGGTACTGGCATCGCCAGCTGCGGGGCAATCACAACGCCTGCGGCCAGCAGCGCCAGCCCGGCCACTGCAACCGCGTCACCGTTCCGACCCGGTGTACGCGTACGCATCCACTGGTACAGCAGCGCGCCCGCGGCCAGCTCCCAGAACCGCGCCGGCAGCAGATAGAACGCTGCCGCCGGTGCCGTTTGCGCCTGCCAGCCCGCCCACGCCAGCGACAGCACGGTGAGCACCGGCAACAACCAACGCGACCACGGCCAGCGCTCACGCCCGCGCAGCCACGCGAAGAACAACAGCGGGAAGACCAGGTAGAACTGCTCCTCCACGCCCAGCGTCCATGTATGCAGGAACGGATTGAGTTCAGCACCGGGTGAGAAGTAATCGTCCTGCAGGCCGGCCAGTACGATGTTGCTCAAGCCGACCAGCGCGGCCCAGCCGGTCTGGTCGAACTGCTCGTTGCGCCACGCGCGGGGAATGAACAACGCCGACAGCACGAAGGTCGCCATCAGCATCACCAGCAGCGCCGGCAACAGGCGCAGCACGCGGCGCCGGTAGAAGTCGAGCAGCATCGCGCCCAGCGACGCATGGGTGCGCGAGGCCAGCGACTGGCTGATCACGAAGCCGGACACCACGAAGAACAGGTCCACCCCGGTGAAGCCGCCGGGCAGCCACGTCGCATTGGTGTGGAAGAGGACGACGGCCAGCACCGCCAATGCGCGCAGGCCATCGATGGCGGCGTTGTGGGAACGTTCGGCAGGGAACACGCGGGCAACCAGAAGCGAGCAATTGGCCAGCATCGCCACCTTCGCCGCAGTCATTCAATGGTCAATTGCGACAGAGCTGGGCATCGTTCAGGTCCGGTCACAGCGCGACGCGGTTGTAGAGCCGAGCCATGCTCGACTGCCCTACCTTCACTCGGCTCCACAGCAGCAACTGGGGGTCAGAGCCCATTGCCTTGGCAATGGGATCCGACCCCGCTTCACGCGCTTACCAAGCCATGCGCAGGCCCAGCTGGCCGCCCACGTTGCGGTAGCCATGATCGCCGCGCTGCACGCTCATGCCACCCCACGCACGCCAGCGCTGGCCCAGCTTCAGCTCGGCACCGGCCTGCACTTCATAGCGGTTGCGCGGTACGTCCGCACCCAGCGTGTCGCCGTTGAACTGCAACGTGCTGCTGCCGCTGCCACGCAGCCAGTTCACGCCCAGGTAGGGCTGCAGAGTGTTGCCGGCGGCCGTGCCATGGCCGAACACACGCACGCCCACGCGCCCGATCAGGCCACCGGCGGCGGCGTGGTCAATCACCGTGCCGTTGCTCTCCACGTGGCGATCGGCGCGGAAATCGACATGGCTCAGCTGCAGCTGCGGCTGCACGTACAGCGCGCTGGCGCTGCCCTGCCACACGTTGAAGGTGTAGCCGGACTCCACTGACGCGCTGGTCATGCGCGAGTCGTAATGCTCCGGCGCCAGGCCGATGCCCTGCACCCGGTTGTCGAAGCGGCCGTGCTGCAGGGCGGCATCCACATACGCACCCCGCGTGCCGTCCGCTTCCTGCAGCCAGGTGCCGTACACACCCACGGCGCTGCCACGCATCCGGCCCTTGGCGCTGTAGCCGGTCAGATCGGACACTGCGCTGCTGTCGGCGCGGCCGCTGCCCAGCATCACACCAGCAACCGCATTGCCACGCCGCAGCCGGTCAGCACCGATCTGCAGCACCGAGGTGGTGCCATCGATCGACAGTTGGCCGCCGACCGCGCTGAAGTCCGCCTGCTGCCGGCCCACGCGTGCCCAGGCCTGGCGCGCGCCGCCCATCGAACGCGCGCCATTGCGCTCGTGCATGCGGTGCGCGAACAGGTTGATCGCCGCCGACTGGTTGGCCAGGTAAGCCCCCGCTTCCGGGCGCAGCACCGGCGGCGGCAGGATCGGATTGACTGGATCGACCGGGTCCAGCGGATCCACAGGGTCCGTCGGATCGATCGGATCGATCGGATCCGGGCCAGGATCGACCGCGCATCCCGGCGCAGCCGGGTTGTCCTGGCAGACATCGAACCACTGCGAACGCAGGTACCAGTTACCATCGGCAGGATCGGCCAGGCCCCCCTGGAACAGGAAGTACTCATACGATCCGCCCACCGCGCGGCCGCTCAGTGCGTAGTTCGCCCGCGATGCGCCGTCGATCTCGATCAGCGGGATGCCATCCACCGTCGGCGCGCCCACGCCACCGATGTTCTTCACCGCGATCAGCGCGTCACCGGAGGTGTCGCCGCGCACGTGCAGGCGGTCCATCGCGCTGTCATCGCCGGCCAGCGCCCCCTGGAACAGGAACGTAGCCCCTTCGCTATGCAGGTCGCCGTCCACGGTGAGCGTATTGAAGCGACCACTGCCGTCAGACAATGCCACGCCACTGTTGAGCACCTGCAGTTCGCCCACCGTGGCGTCACCGGTCAACGTCCACTGGCTGCCGCTCTCGATGGCCATCGTCTGCACCAGATCCGACGAACCCTGCCAGAGCGCGCCATCGGCCAGGCGCACATGCACGTCGGACAGCGGAACCAGCCCCGCATCCTCGTCCTCCGGCGTGATGACGATGTCGCCCACCAGCTGCGAGCCACCGTCCAGTGCCACATCGAAGCGCCCGGCCACTGCCGCATCCAGTGCCAGCGCGATGCCATTTCCGCCCGATAGCACCGCACCGTTGGACAGGATCAGGCCCGGCTCGCGGCTGCTGCGCAGCCATACGCCACCATGCTGGGCGCTCACCAGCGAGCCACCATCGATACGCATCCGACCGTTGTCATTGATCACCGCCGCCCACGCGCCCTCGCCTTCGGTGCGTACATGGGTGTTGCTCAACGTCATTTCACCGGTCCCGCCAGACAGCACACCGTGCGAGTTGATGCCGGTGGTGCGCACCAGGCTGTCGGCCAGATGCACGGTGCCACCCATGCGCGCGATCGGACCGATGGCGCCATCACCTTCGGTCAGGATATCGGTCATGACGGCGCTCACCTGCGGATTCTTTCCGCCGGAACCCTCTGCATACAGGCCATGGCCATTCTGGCCGAGCGTGCGCAATCGGCTGGAGCTCACCCGTGCGGATCCATCCAGGACCGAGATGGCCTGCCAGGAATTGCCGTCTGCCGTGATCTCCGAACCTTCCACATCCAGCTCGCCCTTGCCGATCATCAGGATGCCAACACCATTGTGCGTAGTGATGGATGAGCCCTGGACGCTGGCCACACCATCGCGTCCGTTGATGTTGACGCCCACCGAAGTGGCTTCGAGGCGGCTGTTGAGTATGGTCAGCTCCGAACCCGCGGTCATGTTGATCCCGTGGTGCCCGGACATCTCAACGCCATCCAACAGTAACGTTGCGCTGCTGCCAGGCGCGAAAGTGGCAACACTGGCGTTTGCTCCACCGGCGTGGATGCGGCCGCCACGCATCTCCACGTCGCCTCCGATGTACAGGCCTGCCCCTGAACGTTCGTGGGTGAGGTTGATGTCGACGTCCTCAAGCACGGTTGTTCCGATGCCCGCCAACACGCCGTTTGCACCTGCCCCCACGCCATTGATCTGCACCGAGCGCAGGTGGACGTCAGCGCCATCCTGCACCCACGCGCCATACCCGCCCCCGCCCACATCGATGCGCACGCGTTCGGCCTGCAGCGTACCGCCGCGCACGTCCAGCCCGTTGGACTGATTGGCAACAACCTGGATCACGCTGTCGGACACCCGCGCATTGCCGTCCTTTACGAAAACGCCGTGTGACAGACCGGCCTGGGTTCGTATCTGAACCCCATCAAGCACCAGGTTGCCGTCGATAGCCTCAGCACCATTGGAAGCAGTGCCCAGGGTCAGGATCTCTACGCCAGTGGCATGCACCTCTCCACCCGCAGCGGCGGAAAGGCCCGCTGCGCCATAACCAGAGGTGGTCACGCGTCCTTGCACCAGTTCAATGCGGCTGTCCGCGCCCTCCGCCCGTGCAGCGGCGGCATACATGCCCCCGGTGGTGAGATTGACCTCGCCCAGCGGCACGATGCTGCCGCCATTGATGGCATGGAACGCATATCCGGCAGGGTTGCCCGGCTCCACCGGCTCGGTGGTGGCGTAGTCACCCGCCGCCGGGTTCTGTTCGTCGCCGTCGGCAACAACCTGCTGTGCCAGCGCGGGGGATGCAATCAAGACACTGGCCAGCGCCAGCGATAGATGACTGCGGCGTGCATGATGGATCGACATGACAGCTCTCCTGAAAAAGCGGCCATGCTCCGCAGACGCGACCGGCATCACCATCGAATGTGTTGCAATAACTGGTGCGACCAGACGTCGCATGCCTCCAGCGTTGAACTGAACCGCGACCCTCGTCCTCGACCTCGCCAAGCAGGCTTTGCAACTAATTGCATGGGAACGGGTATGCCACGCACGGACACTGGGAACCAATCAAGACATGCACTGACGTGATACACCCGCCATCACCTGCCATTCACAGGATCAAGGCGTATACGTCACCAGCCTGAACAGGGTGTCGCAGCAGTGCAGTGTCCCGACCATTCCACCTGGAGGACCGACCATGCGCGTTCAATCTTTCCCTGCAGCTACACCTTCTCTGCGCCCACTGGCGCGCTGCCTGCTATTGGCGCTGACGATGCCCATCGGCGCCGCCTGGGCCGGCGATCTCGATGGCGGAAGCGCGGAGGTTGTCGCGGGCGATCCGGTCGAGCAGTGGCGTGTGCGCAACGGCGGTGCACTCACCATCAATGGCGGCGAGGCCCAGAACCTGCGTGCCAGCGAAACCTCCACCCTCAGGCTGACCCGCGCTGTGGTCTCCCGCGACCCCGCCGTGCAGCAGCACACGGTGCTGCTGGAAGATGACGCATCGCTGGAAGCCGTCAATTCGGACTTTCTCGGCGGTGGCATTTCGCTGCAGAGCGGCAATGCCTCCGCTCGATTGAAAGACAGCAGGATCCTCGTTCGTGCTGCCGAGGCGATGCCGTCGCTGACCGTCGGCGTCGATCTGTTCCACTCCCCCACCAGCGCGCCTGCGATCAACCCGCGGGTCGTACTTGACAACAGCCACGTCCGCGTAGAGGACGCATTGAGCCCCTCACGCCCCAGCAACAGTGGCATTGGCGTTCGCATGGGGTTTGGCGAAGTGGACATCGTCAACGGATCCTCCATCGACGCTGACAACGTCGGCGTTCTGTTCCTGGGTTCCGTTGCCCCGTATACGAACACGCTTCGCGTCGATGGCTCCACCGTCGTCTCCCGACATGGCGCAGCCATCCGTGTGGCTCCGCGGACCGAAAACCAGCGCTACGACATCACGCTCTCCAACAACTCGCACATGGCAGGTGGCGATGGCAATCTGCTGCTGGTCCAGGCGTATGAAACAACCCCGGCCGCTGGCGCACCCGAGATCCACTTCACCGTAGACGACTCGCGCCTGGCAGGCGATATCACCTATGACCGAACCTCAGTGCCCAACGGCACGCTGGACGTGATCCTGCGCAACAAGGCGCAGATCGACGGCCGCTTCATCAATGTCAGCTCGGCCAGCATCGACAGCGACAGCACCTGGCTGATGACCGGCGACAGCAATGTCGGCCACCTGGCGCTGGGCAGTACCGGCACGGTGGCGCTGGGCAATGGCAGCACGTTCAACACGCTCAGCGTGGATGCCTTCGACGGTGCCGGCGGCACCCTGCTGTTCAACACCCAGCTGGGTGACGACAGCTCGGCCACCGACAAGCTGATCATCAAGGGCGATGCCAACGGCCAGGCCAACGTGCGTGTGCTCAATGCCGGTGGCGCGGGCGCGAAGACCGACAAGGGCATCGAGCTGATCCGCGTGGGCGGTGCGTCCAATGCGCAGTTCGACCTGCAAGGCCGCGCGGTAGGCGGGCAGTACGAGTACTTCCTGTTCAAGGACGCCACCAACGGCGGCTGGTACCTACGCTCGGAGCTGGCCGGCACGCCGGACCCGTGCGTGGTGGATCCCACGCTGCCGGAGTGCACGCCGGTCGATCCGGTGGACCCGGTCGATCCCGTTGATCCGATCGACCCGACGCCGGTGCTGCGCCCGGAGGCCGGCGCCTACCTGGCCAACCAGTTCGCGATGGACCAGCTGCTGCGCCACGGCTGGCGCGACCGCCAGGGCGGCAACACCTCCGCCGTTGATGGCGTGCGTGGCTGGGCCCGCGTGGACGCTACGCAGAGCAAGCTGTCGGCGGTGGAAGACCAGCTGGACCTGCGCGTGGACCGCTCGCGCCTGCAGCTGGGTGCGGACATCGGCGTATTCGACAACGGCCAGGGCCGCGTCGGCGTGATGGGTACGCTGGCCAAGTCCGATGCTACTTCGCGTTCGCAGCTGACCGGCTACAGCGCACGCGGCAAGGTCAACGGTGGCGCGCTGGGCGTGTACGGGAGCTGGAGCAACGATGCACTGTATGTGGATGCCAGCGTGCAGCGCGGCCAGTTCCGCAACCGCGTGCAGGGCGAAGGCCTGGCCGAGGAACGCTACGACTCGGACATCTGGCAGAGCTCGCTGGAAGCCGGCTACCGCATCGGCATCGGCCAGATCGGCCGCACCGCGCTGAGCCTGCAGCCGGAACTGCAGCTGGTCTACACCGACGCCAACACCGATCGCCACGAAGAAACCAACGGCACGGTAGTGCGCAGCCTGGGCGACAGCGGTCTGTCCGGCCGCGTGGGCCTGCGCCTGCAGGGCGAAGGCCGCAGTGCCGCCGGTGCGTCGGTCAGCCCGTATGTGGTGGCCAACTGGTACCGCGATGGTGCCAGCAACGGCATGACGTTCGACGATGAAGCGCTGAGGGCCAGCGTGCCGCGCAACCGCTACGAGCTGAATGCCGGTGCACGCGTGGACTTCCGTTCCGGGCTGAGTGCGTGGGGTGGCTTCGGCGTGATGCGCGGTGACCATGGTTACCGCGAAGCGACGGCCAATCTGAGCATGTCGTACAAGTGGTGAGGTAGAAGCGCGTTCTACTTTCTGTAGAGCCGAGCTATGCTCGGCTGCTTCTCGATGAGATTGTGATGAGCCGAGCGCTGGTTCGGCTCTACACGAATGTCGTGATTGCCACGCTGTGGCGTGCGCCGCACGATTGCAACGCTTTCGAACTTTCCAACAATTCTCATTGGCAGCATTGGCGCTTCATGCAAATCATGTAGCGCCACCGGAAACGGGTGGCACGGGCTTCCAATCCCGTTTGATAAGCATGTTGTTTACGCTTGCCTGCCGGCGTCACCCTTTCCTTGTTGGGTGGCGTCGGCAGGCATTCTGTCCGCGCACCTTATGGCGGGCGGTGCGTGGGGGCCTCGTGCCCGCCGGCGTTTCGCATGCTTACCACCGGTATTGGAACCACGCACCGTCCGCCGCCCCGCTGTTAAGCAGGGTGGCACCTTGCCGCTTGCACAAGGACGCCGCCATGACCGCTTCCCCTTACCCGCACCTGTTCGCCACCCTGGGCGAGGCCGCCACGCGCCTGCCCGATGACCTGGCCCGCACGCTGGAAGACACCTTCGTTGCGCTGCAGACCGGTAGCAGTCCTGGCGCCATCACCCTGCAGGCCTGCCTGCAGTACATCCGCCAGGGCGATGCCGCCGATGGCCAGCCGTGGCCCGGCACCAACCGTTCACCCGGGCAGCGCCTGGCATTGGCGCGCATCGACCGCGCCAATGCGGGACTGAGTTTCCTGCTGGAACTGCTGCACGCCACCGAACGCGTCCGCGTGGACGGGGATATCGACCAGCACATGGATGACGGCGCGCGCGAAGGGCTGTTGCTGGCCTGCCGTGGGCTGGCCGAGTATGTGGATGTGCAGTTGCGGGCGGTATGACAACCCGCAACGGCAGCCTGTTCAATCGTAGAGTGCAGTCACGGTAATGGCCGTCTCCACGGCACCCGCGTTGACGCCGCTGGTCGGGGGCAGGTAATAGCCCGCGCGCAGCGTATAGCTGGCCGTGGCGCCGGTCACTGGCACTTCAATACCGGTATCGCCCTTCTTCAGGTAGACGTTGCCCGTGGCCCCGGCCAACAAGGCGACCGAAACGCCTCGTGCCGGATCGGTGCTGGCCGTGTTCTTCCAGCGCTGCGCATCACCATCGGCGGCGGTGCCGTCGAAGGACAGCGTGGCTTTGGCAACACCGATGCAGCCGGTGAAGTTCAACGTGCCCTGCTTGAGCAGGTTGTCACCCACCTTCAGCTCGTCGGCCTTTACGTTGTCCAGGGTGATGGCCGGTGCCGTCAGCGTACAGGTGCCGGGCAATACGCGACCGGAAATGGTGAGCTTGGCCGCAGCAGCGCTGCCGAGCGGCACGACCAGTGCCAGAAGGGTGAAAGAGGGTAGCAGCAGGCGTTTCATCGGGCACTCCAGGAGATCAGTAGACGGGGAGGTCGGCCGTTGCCGATTGGGGTGAGGTCGCCAAGGGCTGGCAGATGCCCTGCGACCAGGACAGGCCGTAGGCATCGGGCGCGTCGGGCAGTTGATAGACCAGGCGGCAGCGCTGCGGACCGTCCGGATCGACGATCAGCGCGCCTTCGGGCGGTGCGCCACGCAACTGGATGACGCCGCCCTGCCCCACCGCGCCTGCGGGCGTGCCGTCCTCGCGCTGCACGCGCGCCGCAAACGGCAAGGGCTGGCCCAGTGCATCGGTGGCATCGATGAACAAGGTGTGCTCGCGGCGCACCTCGAACGGCACGCGCACGATGCCGCCGGCGGTGGGCGCAACACGCTGCGAGGTCTGCAGCAGTTCCACCTCCAGCGGCAGCCCCGAAGGGTCCAGATCGATGCGATTCCAGCGATAGGGGCTGACGTGCGGCAACAACGCGTAGCCATTGCGTGCCACGCGGATATCCACACCCGTGCCCACCTGCGCGCCCTCTGCGCCTGGCGCATGCACCAGCACGAAACCGTCGCCTGCCGGTGGCCCCATGTTCAGGCCGCCGGCGTGCGCCACCAGCGTACCGGAGGCACTGAGTGTCTGGCTGCTGTGGCCGCTCGCCCGGCTGTAGGCCGCGTTGACGTTGGCGTAGCGGCCCTGGTAGTCCAGATAGGCGCTGCTGCTGGTTCCACTGCGGCCCTGCACGCTGGACACCGAATAGTTCAGCGCGCGCCGCTCACCAACGTACCCACTCACGCCTGCCTGCACCTGCTGACCGCCACTGGCGTGACTGATCCGGGTGCTCACCCGCGGGGCGTTTCCGGTGCGTCCCAGCGGCATGCTGAGGGTGAATGCATAGCGTGTGTCGGGCCGGCCACTTCCCAGCCGGTAGCGCTGCACGGAAACACCATAGTTGGCCAGGCCGACTGTGCCGTTGAAGCCGAACTGGAAGTCGGTCTGCCGCTGTGCAGTGTCCCAGTACGCTACGTGCCCGCCGTTGAGGAACAGCTGGCCGGCCGTGCCCAGGCGCTGGGACAGGTTGGCCTGGTAGCGCTGCCGCGCACGCCCGGCGTAGCCCCAGTCGTCGGCCGCCGCGCGCGCTACATCGTTCAGGGTGAGGAACCCCTGCGTGCTGTAGCGATAGGCGGCAAGACCCACGTTGGTCCCCGTGCGCGAGACGTAGCGCTGGTAGTTCAGGCGCAGGCTGCTGCCGGCGACTGCAGGGCGTCCGTGCAGCTGCGCCTGCGAGTGGGTGACATCGGCGCCAACGGCGCCCCATCGCGAGTTGACCGCAGCACCGGCGATGACCGCCCGATAGCCCTGTGCGACCTGGATGCCGCCCAATGCCGTGAGGTGATTGCTGAGACCGCGCGCATACGTACCCTCGGCGAAGCGCAGCGCGGTGACGTCGTTGCCAACGTCCCGCAGCGCGCCGGCACTGGCACTGAATCGGGAGCTGCCTTCGCGCAGGGCCTGCGGCACCGCGGAGAAGCTCACGTTGAAGCGCTGGCTGCGCCCGTCGGCTTCGGTAACGACGACCTCCAGGTCGCCGCCATAGTTGGTCGGGTACAGATCGTCGATGACGAACGGCCCGGGCGCTACGCTGACTTCATGGATGACGATGCCGTTCTGCTGGATGCTGACCAGGGCGTTGCCTTCGGCGATGCCGCGCACGGCCGGTGCGTAGCCACGCAACGAGTCGGGCAGCATGCGCTCGTCGGTATACAGGCGGGCCCCGGTGAAGGCCACGCTGTCGAACAGTTCGCCGCCGGTATGGCCCTCACCCAGCAGCAACTGGCTGTTGATGGCCGGCAGATCGCGTTGCAGGTGGCTGCTGATCGTTCGATAGCGGGTTCCCTGCGTGCCGTGGCTGAACGCACCGCGATGGCGCGCGCGCCAGTGGCCCAGGTTGAACCCCCCGTTCAGGCCTACGTAGCTGCTGTCGCGGGTGTCGCTGCGGTAGTGGTTGGCGGTGTAATTGACGAAACCGGCGGCAATGCCGGGATCGCGCTGCTCGGCCATCACGTGGCCGCGGGCAGCGCGTTCCTGCATCGCCTGCGGCACGGTCAGCAACAACTGCAGGCTGCTGTCGTCGAAGGTGGCCGTGGCGCCCGGCACAACCGTCGGCAGATCGATACAGCCGGTATCGACGGCGTCTGCGCGGACCGCCTGCAGCCGTTCCGCACGCAGCTGCAATGCGTCCAGCAGGCCATCCGGCAGGCAGGGACGGGCGCTGGCGTGTCCGTCGGGGACCACGAAGCGGATATCCCGGGTCTGCTCAAACTGGCCGTTGATCCAGACATCGACCCGGTGCAGACCGGCCTCGACCGGATTGCCCTGCGCATAGCGGCGCATATCGATGGCCTGCCCACCCACCAGGAATCCTTCGCTGAACTCGATGGCGGGCGCGGCAACAGCGGCGCCAGGAACCGAGAGGGACAGCGCCGCCGCAATGGCATGCGGCAGGCGGCAGCGCTCGCGTGCGCGCGTGAAGGATCGAAGGGTGGTCATGACAGGTGGTGTACGAAGGGACGTCGCGCAAGGCCGCGCGGTGGCAGCGACAGGAAGGAACGCGCGTGCATCAGTAGTAGTCGGCAAGCAGCGATACTTCACTGCGGATGGTCCCGGTGCGCAGTTCTGCAGGCGTGCGCTGGTAGCGGGCACTGAACGGAACCGACATGACCGTGCCCGTGGTGGTGCCATAGCTCCACGGCTGCTGCATGCGCACGGGTGCTCCAGCCTGCAGCACCTGCAGTGCAACGCCGGCCGTCGTGCTTCCCGGCGCAGGGGCCAGAATGTCGCCGGTGCTGGCAGCGTCGTGCACGTCGCGCATCTCCAGCACCAGCGGACGACCGCTGGCGCCACAGTTGATGGCGACGTTGAAGGCCTTTTCGCCTGCGCTCTGCTGCTGATCGAGCGTGCTGGCATCGATCGGATCCAGCGTTATGGCCTGGGGCGTTACCGCGCAGGTCTGCGCGTGGAAGCGGAAGCCCGCGCTGATGTGGTGCTTGCCGCCGCTGCCACTGAAAGTGGTAGAGACCGTACCGACAGGCATCGCTGCGACATCACGCATCGGCCCCCCGCGTGAGTAGATGGTGAGATGGACGACCACCTCCTTGCGATCACCCCAGTGCATGTCGACGGCCTGGGGAACACCATCGCGGAACGGCGTACTGCCACCTTCGACCTCTTCAAGCGGGCACTCCGCATCGTGTTCGTCGCAGGCGCCATAGGTGAAAGAGAGCACGATCAGGGGCGAAGTCGCGTTGATCTCATACGCGGGATCGAGGCCACCATCTGGATTCATGATGTCGCGCGCGTAGCGCAGGCCGTTGAACAGTGGCTGCAGCTGCGCCCTTCTGTCGGCGGGGTCGCAGACCAGGGCCAGGCGGCCGCTGGCCTGGCCAAGGAGCTGATCGGGCGCATCGACGAAGGCAACATCGAACACGCGATCGATGAACACATCGCCACTGATGGGGCGACACGCAGCGGAGGCACCCGACGCAGCAGCCAACAGTGCCAGCGCAAGGGGGAGCGTTCGTGGATTGAGATGTGCGCCGTGCATGGAGTGGCTCCGGGAGGGGGCGAAGGCAGGTGCCTGTGAGCCGAATCGCAAGTGCGGCTCGGCGGCAGCCAGTAACGGAAGGAAGCGCACAGTAGTTCGCCCCACCCTGCAGCCCCATACAAAAAGTTGCATTCGCCGCCAGCAGGAAACCGTTTACAACAAGTTGCATGGTGGTTCGGCTGCGCGGCAACGACACTGCGCACCGCTCGGTGGCCCGCGGCCGCCGACGCCTCCCATTCCGCAACGAGAAGGCTTCGATGTCGATCAAACTGAACCTGCTGGCGCTGTCCGCGCTGGCGATCCTGGCTGCACCCGCTGCCCAGGCCGAACGGCTGGAAATCACCGGCGAACTGATGACCTCCACCTGCAGTGTCGGCTCCGCGGGCGGCACCATCACCGTGCCGATGGGCAAAGTGGATCTGGCGTCGGTCAACGCCGGTACCCGTGCCGGCCAGAAGAACTTCAGCATTGCCCTGGATTGCTCCGGCTCGGGCGCTGCGCAGGACGTTGGCGTGCGCTTCGGTGGCACGCCTGAGGGAAGTACCGGCAATCTGGCACTGACCGCAGCATCGGGGGCGACCAATGTGGGCGTGGCGCTGTATGACGCGGCGGGCAATCACCAGAAGATCGGTGATGACCCGACCCAGTGGGTGACCATCGCCGCCGGTGGCACTGGCCAGCTGGACTACAGCGCGTGGTATGCCTCGCCGGCCCAGAACGCTACGGCCGGCACCGCCAACGCGTCAGGCGACTTCGTGGTGCTCTACAAGTAAACGGTATCCGGCGCACGCGCACGGATGCGCGCGTGCGTCGCCTGCATGAGGTGTTCCATGAAACTCTGCCCATCGTTGTGGTTGCCGGCCCTGCTGGTCACCGCGCTTGTGCTGCCGGCGCAGGCCGCGGTAACCCTGCAAGGCACGCGCATCGTGCACGACGCCAGCAAAAGCCGCGATGTCACGGTCAAGGCCAGCAATGTGGGTGAGCAACCCGCGATGACGCAGGTCTGGATCGACGCGGGCGACAGCCATGCGCGTCCGGAGAGCGTGCGCACGCCGTTCCGGCTGACGCCATCCGAGCCGCGCCTGTTGCAGGCCAAGCAGGCACAGGCCTATCGCATCACCTATGCGCCGCGGCCTTCGGAAGCGCCGCTGCCGACTGATCGCGAGTCGGTGTTCTACTTCAACCTGTTGGATATCCCGCCCAAGCCGGCCAATGCCGGCGACCGCAACCTGCTGCAGTTCGCGGTGCGCACGCGGGTGAAGCTGTTCCATCGCCCCGCCGGCCTGCCGGGCAGTGCGCGCGATGCTGCGGCACAACTGCAATGGCGCGCCAGCGGCGCTGCCTTGCATGTGCAAAACCCCAGCGCCTACCACGTGACACTGAGCACCCTGACGCTGGCCGATGGCCGCAGTGTGGACGTGGACATGGTTGCACCTGGAGAGAGCGCTCACTTTGCGCTGCCACAGGGCGCAGCGATGCCGACGAAGGTGATCTTCACCTGGCTGGACGACTACGGTGCACCACGTGAACAACAGGCGAGCGTGGGCCGGTGAGCGCGCTGCGCAAAGGGCGCTGGATGCCGTTGCCGGGGCTGGTCGCCACGCTGTTGTTGCTGGGCCCGGGCAACGTCTGGGCCTGCACCACGGTGACCGATGGCTTTGTCAGCACGATGTATCCCGTGGTGTTGGACGAACGCGAATCGTTCGATGCGTCCTTCGGTGCGGCCGGTGTCGAGTTCAGTGGCTGCCCCACCGCCGCGCCGCTGGCGTTCGAGGTGGAGTTCCATACTCCGATGACACTGCTTGGGACGGTCGAGTACGGCGGACTGACGTACGGCAAGTTCCAGGTCTCCGACACGTCCCCCTTGGTGTTGCTGGGCGTGTACGACGATCAGACCGGTCCCGCCAGTGGCGTGGCGTTCACCATGAGTGGGCAGACCCTGGTGATCACCGTGCCGGCATCACCGCGGGCGAAGCTGATGACGAGGCTGGCGGTCTCCGGCCGACGCAATGTGCAGAGCGAACCGATCTCGCTTATCTCGCAGCTGCGCATCCGTCCGCGCAGCAATCCTGCATTGGTCGGCACGGGCACGCTGGAGCTGGGGTTCGATGTATCGGTGGTGCGCGACTGCACGGTACAGGGCGCCACGCTGGCGCTGAAGGATGTATCTGCCAATGCACTGTCGGGCACCGGAAGTTCAGCCGGCGAAGAGGACTTCACGGTGAACATGGTCTGCAGCCACGACAACGTGCCGGTGGAGCTGACCCTGACCGATGCGCATGCACCCGGCAACAGCGGCAGCCTGCTGGCCGCGGCGCCCGGCAGCGACGCTGCGGGTGTGCAGATTGAACTGCTGCGCAATGGCCTGCCGGTGCAGCTGGGCATGCCCTGGCCGTACGGCATGTCGCAGACCGGCAGCAATCCAATTTCGCTGAGCGCGCGCTATGCCCGCAGCGCCGGCACGCTGAAGGCCGGTGCGATTGTCGGTGAAGCCGTACTGATGGCCGATTACCCCTGAGCGCAGTGAAGAGCCGATGTTTCCACCACCCCGAAGAGAGAAATAGATGCACAAGATGATGATCCCTTTGAAGCGCTACACCCAGTTCAGCGGGCGCGCCAGCCGCAGCGAGTTCTGGTGGTTCCAGTTGTTCGTCGTGATCGCATTGATACCGTCGAATGTGCTGGGCTTCATTGCTGGCTACACCGGTTCAGGCACGCTGGCACTGATATCGACGGGCGTGGGCGCGTTGGTGTGGCTGGCGATCATCGTGCCGATGATTGCAGTGACGGTGCGCCGCCTGCATGACACCGACCGTTCCGGCTGGTGGTACCTGCTGATGCTGGTGCCGATTGTGGGCCTGGTGGTGCTGGTGTTCATGCTGCTGCCGAGCACCCCGGGCGACAACCGCTTCGGTGCGCCCGTTCCGCACGTGTAATCGCCACGGGTTGGCAGGTGTCGACCCTGGTCGACACGGTGTTGCCACGGGCGGCTGACACATTCGTGCCAACCCAGGTTGGCACCTGCCCGAGCGATGCCGAGGTGCTTCACTCGGGGTCAGAGCCCTTTGCGGCGCAAAGGGATCTGACCCCACGCCGGAAGGTTGGCACCCAGCAGTGCAGTCCTGCGGCTACGCGAAGTGCTGGTATCCGCCGTCGGCGGCTTCGCCGTCCACGTGCACGCCCTGCCCTTCGGCGATGCGGCCGATGCGGGTGAGCGGCACGTCCAGCGATTCGGCCAGGTAGTGCAGCGCATCGCGCTGGTCGGCGGCGGCGGTGAAGCACAGCTCGTAATCGTCGCCCCCGCGCAGTGCGCAGTCGTGTGCAGCGTCGCGGCCGAGCAGTTCACGCAGCGCGTGCGAGATCGGCAGCGAATCGGCATCCACATGCGCGGCCACGTTGCTGCGCGTGGCGATATGACCGAGGTCGGCCAGCAGGCCGTCAGACACATCCACCGCCGCGTGCGCGAAGGCCCGCAGGCGCAGGCCCAGGGTCACGCGCGGCGTCGGCCGCAGCAGGCGCAGGCGCAGGCTTTCGTAGTCGGCCAGCAACGTGGCGGTGGCGATGCTCAACGCACCTTGTTGCCACAGACGCAGCGCGCCGGCGGCATCGCCCAGCGTGCCACTGACCCAGAGGTCATCACCCACCTGTGCGCGGTCGCGCCGCAGGGCCTGGCCACGCCCGACCTGTCCCATCGCGGTCACCGACAGCGACAGCGGACCGCGCGTGGTGTCGCCACCGACCAGCGCGATGTCGTGCTGGTCGGCCAGGGCGAAGAAGCCATCGGCAAAAGCCTCGATCCAGTCTTCAGAGGCTTCCGGCAGCGACAACGCCAGCGTGCACCACGCCGGGCGTGCACCCATCGCGGCCAGGTCCGACAGGTTGACCGCCAGGGTCTTCCAGCCGATGTCGAAGGCCGGGGTTTCCACAGGGAAGTGCACGCCGCTGTTGAGCGTATCGGCGGTCACCACCAGCTGTTCGTTGGCACGCGGCTGCAGCAGCGCGGCGTCGTCACCGATGCCGAGCAGGATGTCGTCGCGCTCGAGGGTACGGGCGCGGATGCGGTCGATGAGGGCGAATTCGGCCAGGGACATGGGGCGTTCCCGCTGTTGTTCGTGCCGCGCATCGCGCGGTGGGCGGTAGTGGGGGGGGGGGGGGGGGGGGGGGCGGCGGGCCCCCCTAGCCGACCGCCCGCCGCCCGCCGCCCCCCAAACTCCGAGCCACCCCCCCCCAACCACCAGACCCTACACCCACAAACCACAAACACACCCAACAAGCCCGCCCTCCTGGCGGATAACAAAGAAAAATAAAAAAAAA
>NZ_JBAWUK010000003.1:90967-151387 GCF_037079935.1 Stenotrophomonas maltophilia group sp. Smal12
CTGGCGACCCCCCGCCGCGCCCCGCCCGCGCTAAGAAACCCTAGCCCGAACAGCTGGCCCACCCGCGGGGGTGGCCGGGCGAGGTGGGGGCCACCACCCAATAGGGCGGCCCGCCGAGGGGGGCGGCCGGGTTGTCGCGCGCCCCCCGCCCGCCCGGGCCCCCGCCCCCCCCGCCCCCCCCCCCCAACCCCCCCCCCCCCCCCCCCCCCCCCCCCCCCCCCCCCACTACCACAGGCGGGTCAGTGACCCGATTCGACCTTGCGCCATTCCACGGCGGCACGATCCAGCACGCCGTTGACGTAGGTGTGGCCGTGTTCGGAACCGAAACGCTTGGCCGATTCGATGGCTTCGTTGATCACCACGCGGTACGGCACGTCCAGGCGGTAGCGCAGCTCGTAGGCGGCCAGGCGCAGCACTGCGCGTTCGATCGCGTCCACTTCCTCGATGCCACGGTCCAGGTACGGGCCGAGCGCTTCGTCGATGTCGCGACGGTTGTCGAGCACGCCGTGCACCAGCGCCTCGAAGTACGCCAGGTCGGCAATTTCGCGGGCCTGCTCGTGGGCAAACTGGGCGATCAGCGACTGGGCGTTGCCGCCGGAGATCTGCCAGGCGTAGATGGCCTGCACGGCACGACGGCGGGCGCGCGAGCGCAGCACCGGATCGACGCCATCGCGGCGGACGGGTTTACCGGAGGGCTTGCCCTGGGTGTTCTTGTTCATGGCAGTTGCTCCAGCAGATTGACCATTTCCAGTGCGGCGAGTGCGACTTCCTCGCCCTTGTTGCCGTGGCTGCCGCCTGCGCGGGCCTCGGCGTCTTCCACGCGTTCCACCGCCAGCACGCCGTTCAGCACCGGCACGCCGAAATCCAGCTGCACGCGCATCAGGCCTTCGGCGCAGCGGTCGGCCACGTGTTCGTAGTGGCGGGTGTCGCCACGGATCACGCAGCCCAGGGTGAGGATGGCAGCGTGTTCATGGGCGGCGGCCAGGCGTGCGGCCACCAGCGGCAGTTCCCACGCACCCGGCACGCGGATCACGTCGATGTTGGCTTCGGTGATGCCGTTGCCGGCCAGGCTCTGGCGGGCGCCAGCGACCAGCGTGTCGGTGATGCGGGCATTCCAGCGGCTGGCCAGGATGGCGAAGCGCGCCGACTCGGGAGTGCGAAGATCGCCTTCGTAGTGGCTCATATGCGGCTTGGGGAACTCGATAAGGGGGTAATTCTAGCGTGGATGGGCCCCGGCCGTGGCTGGCGGGGGCCCGCAGGGGCTGCCGACCAACGGCCGGCACCCACCGGTAGTGCCGGCCGCTGGCCGGCAACCCCATTACAGGGTGACCGTCTCCACCACTTCCAGGCCGTAACCGGCCAGGCCAACCTGGCGGCGCGGGGTGCCCAGCACGCGCAGCTTGCCCAGGCCCAGGTCGGACAGGATCTGCGCGCCGGCACCATTGCGGCGCCACTGGCCCACGTCCTTGTCCTTGCCCGGCACCACCGGCGCCGGCTGCTGGCGCAGGCGGGCCAGCAGGGCTTCGCCATCGCGCGGGGCCGACAGCACCACCATCACGCCGGCGCCCTCGGCATCGATCGCACGCAGGGCATCAGTGGCGGCCACGCCGAAGTCGTCGCGGCGCCAGTGCAACAGGTCGGCCAGCGGGTTTTCCACCTGCACGCGCACCAGGGTCGGTGTTTCCGCATCCGGCGTGCCGCGCACCAGCGCGAAATGCAGGTCGTGGGCGATGCGGTCGCGGTAGGTCACCAGCTTGAACGGGCCGAATTCGGTGTCGATCTCGCGCTCGTCCACGCGTTCAACGGTCTTTTCGGTGGCCAGGCGGTAGGCGATCAGGTCGGCGATGGAGCCCATCTTCAGGCCGTGCTCGCGGGCGAACACTTCCAGCTCCGGGCGGCGCGCCATGCTGCCATCCGGGTTCAGGATCTCCACCAGCACGCCGGCCGGCTCCAGCCCGGCCAGCATGGCCAGGTCGACGCCGGCTTCGGTATGGCCGGCGCGGGTGAGCACCCCGCCCGGCTGGGCGATCAGCGGGAAGATGTGGCCCGGCTGGTGCAGGTCCGACGGCTTGGCGTTGGGCTTCACCGCGGTGCGGATGGTGTGCGCGCGGTCGTGGGCCGAGATGCCAGTGGTAACGCCCTCGGCGGCTTCGATGCTGACCGTGAAGTTGGTCTGGAACTGCGCGGTGTTGGCCTGCACCATCGGCGCCAGGCCGAGGTCGGTGGCGCGGGTGCGGGTCAGCGGCAGGCACACCAGGCCACGGCCGTGGGTGACCATGAAGTTGATGTCCGACGGCTTGACCAACTCGGCGGCCATGATCAGGTCGCCTTCGTTCTCGCGGTCTTCGTCATCGACGATGACCACCATGCGGCCCTGGCGAATGTCTTCCAGGATTTCCGGAATGGGGGCGAAGTTCATGCGCGTGCTCCTTCGCCCAACAGGCGTTCGACGTAACGGGCCACCAGATCGATTTCCAGATTGACCGCGCTGCCCACGCCGGTGGCGGAGAAGGCGGTGTTGGCCACGGTGTGCGGGATCAGGGCGACTTCAAAACCTTCGTCGTCCACTTCGTTGACGGTGAGGCTGACGCCGTCCACGCAGATCGAGCCCTTCTTGGCGATGTAGCGGCGCAGCGAGGCCGGCGCGGCGAAACGCCAGCGCTGGGCCCGCGCGTCGTTGTGGATGGACAGCACCTGGCCGAGGCCGTCGACGTGGCCGCTGACCAGATGGCCGCCCAGGCGGTCGGTCGGGCGCATGGCGCGCTCCAGGTTGATGACCGCCCCTTCGCCCAGTTGGCCCAGCGTGGTCAGGCCCAGGGTCTCGGTGGAGGCATCGGCCTGGAAGCTGTTGGCGTCGAATGCGATGACGGTGAGGCAGACGCCGTTGATGGCAATGCTCTCGCCCATCTGCACGTGGTCGAACGGCAGATTCCCGACATGGAAGGTGAAGCGGACATCGCCGCCGATGGATTCGCGTGCGGCCAGACGGCCGACGCCTTCGATGATTCCAGTAAACAAGTAACGTTCTCCGCGAAAAGTGAGCGAAAAACGCCGCAAGGCAAACAGGCGGGCGCAGGGCCGCGAAGGCCCTGTGGCACCGTCTTCTTTCATCCGGACTATACCGTCGGCTCCGGCATCGGACCGGATCTGCTGACCCCCGGCCGTGGGCCGGGGCGCTCGCGGGCTCGTGCTTGCGCACCTACCGCCGGTGGGGAATTGCACCCCGCCCTGAAGACGTTTGTGTACCGGCGAACCGGCGTGGCTAGTGTACCAGCCCGGGCTGAACGGGGTGGGATGCCCGGGGTCGGATCGCTTTCCGCAGGAAAGGGGCTCTGTCCCTGGGCCTCTCGGAATCGCGGAGGGGTCAGAGCCGTTCCCCAAGGGAAAACGGATCCGACCCCGGCCACGTCTGGCCAGCCTGTGACGACGGTCTCTCGCATTTTGTAAAACTTTCATTAAAATCCGCAGCGGACGACATGAGGTCGCCACGGGCAGCTGCGATGGCAGGCCCGCCAATGGACTGAAATTCACAGGAATTCCCATGCGCAAGATCCTGATCGTGGCTGCCCTGCTGGCCGCTGCCCCGTTCTCGGCCTCGGCCGACGCCCTGAGCTACACCTACGTCGAAGGCGGCTGGACCCAGGTCCAGGTTGACGACAACGTGCTGGACGACCCGAAGGTCGACGGCGGCTACCTGCGTGGTTCGGTCGCGCTGGCCGAGCAGGTCTACGTGTTCGGTGGCTGGTCGCGCACCAGCAAGACCCGCCACTACGGCGAAGATTCGCTGAAGCTGGAACTGAACCAGCCGGAGCTGGGTATCGGCTACCACATGCCGTGGACCGACCGCCTGGACTTCACTGCCGATGCCGCCTGGGTGCGCCAGAACGCTGAATCGACCCTGCGCTACGACGGCGTGCGTTACCACGGCAAGGACCACACCAACCTGGGCCGCGTCACCCTGGGTATCCGCGGCAAGCCGTCGCGCATGACCGAAGCCTGGGCCAAGGCCGGCTACATGGATGGCGGCAACAACTACAAGGGCACCTGGGTCGGCACCGTCGGCGGCCAGATCAACTTCACCAAGACCTGGGGTCTGGTGGGCGAGATCGCCGGCTATCGCGACGTCACCCAGTACTCGGTTGGCGTGCGCGCCAGCTTCTGATCCAACGATCGCTCCTCGTCGTGCGATCGAACGGGCCCCGCGAGGGGCCCGTTTTTTTTTGGCCCGCGCATACCGGCCCGTCGCGACCGGGCGTCATCACGCCCGCGAAGAGATGCGCTAGGCTTGCGCGCATCTGGAACCGGAAACACTGTCATGAAGACCCCCTTGCGTACGCTGCTGGCCAGCGCCTTGCTGGCTGCCCCGCTGCTGGCCGCCGCCGCCCCGGCCACGCTGACGCCCGAACAGGCCTTCGACCTGTATGCACGCGTGCTGCTGGAAGACGATGCCGCCGCGACCCGCACGCTCAACGATGCGCTGAAACCCGCCTTTGAAGGCCAGGATGCGGTAACCCCGAACCCGGGCGCGTTGGCCAAGGCGCTGGCCGAACCGTGGCAGGTGGTGCTTGCCAGCGCCGGTGCCAAGGCCGATGCAGCCGCCACCGAAGCGCTGTATGCCAAGGCCCTGCGTGATTCGAAGTGCCGCGCGACCAAGAGCGTGATCGAAGACAACGAATACGTCGAAGGCCAGAAGCTGGCGCGCATCGCCTTCAGCTGCCAGGTGCCCGACCTGGGCAACGTGCGCCCGTTGTTCGCCGCCAGCCTTGCAGCCGATGCCAGCCCGGCCTCACGCAAGCAGTTCACCGACGCCTACACCCAGGCGCTGCAGAGTGGCGCGCGCGTGCCGGTCAGCAGCACCTTCACCCTGTACCCGGCCAAGGACAACGGCTATTGGTACAGCGGCAATTTCGATGATCTGGTGGGCACCGTGGCCGGCGCGCTGGCACCGTTCGAAGACTGGATGCAGGACGCGCAGGCGGCCAACGCGCCGAAGGTCACCGGCGTACCGGGCTGCGACCTGCTGCTGCAGCAGCATCGCGCCTGCGTGGCGAAGATCGCGCCGGACCAGATCAGTGGCGTGGACGCGATGGCCGAGGAACTGAAGGCCAAGGCCAAGGTGAAGTCGGCCGAAGACATGACGCAGGAATGCAAGGCACTGCGCCCGATCGCCGAGATGATGTGGACCGACGAATGCGCATGAGGTGGTAACGGCGGGCCGCGCGCGATGTGCGCGGCTTTTCAGCCAGCACAATTCGGACAATTCGCATGGACCGCCGACGACTGTATTGGCGATGCTTCGCCATCTTTTCCTCGCCACATCTCCATGTTGAAGCCTCTCCATGCCCTGCCGCCGCGTGCGCACGCCCTGGCACTGTTCGTTCTGCTGGCATCATCGGCAAGCGCGGCCAGTTCACCGCCATCGCCGGAAGAGGCGTACACGCTGCAGGCCCGCGTCTACCTGCAGGGTGATGCGTCAGCGAAGGCATCGCTTGAGGCATTGGGCCCCGGCTGGGTGCCCAGCGAACGCATCGATTGGCAGCCCGTCATTGATGATGTGCCTGCGTGGCTGGGAAGGCAGGCCTTTCCGGCGCCCTCCCCTGCCATCGGGCGCGCGTTTGCCCAAGCACTGCGCACAAGGTTGGCCCTGATTCGCTGCGAAGCCAGAAATTTCCTGCCCCTGGGTTCACCGGAAATCGGCATGTTCGCGCTGGCGTGCACCCACCCGGACGTATCACCCCTGCGCGAGGCTTACCTAACGCTTCGCAACACGAAACAACCCGACGTCCAAGCGCAGAGCGATGAGCTATTCAGCCGCTGGGCCACCCTACTGCGCGATGCCCCGGATGGCACGCACTGCATACCGGTAACGGGCTGGTATCTGGGAAATCACGAAGCCGCCGACGCCGCGCGCGGTCAACAACTTTCGCGGACCGTGCTGATGAAGCTCATGCCACTGGACACGTGGGACGCCGGCGAGGACGAGGCAGATTCCGCAGAATTGTGCGAGGTCAACTGACGCGCGCAGCACACTGTAGAGAGCAAGTCTTCCTCTACAAAAAGTCGCGCGGAAACGCAGATGCGTATGCTCCGCCGTCCGCTTTGTTCCGCAAGGCTTCCATGATGCTGACGCGCTGTCTTCCGCTGCTGCAGTCCATTCCCCTCATCGCACCCGAGACCGACGCGTCAGCATCGACAGCATGAAGGACTTCCAGATGTTCGCATCGGCAACCCGACACCGCTGTTGAACACGGTTGCCGATGCATTCCTACCATTCTTCGAATGGAATTAACACCTGCCCGACGAGGCCCGATGTTGCCGCGCCTGCTGTTCTTCCTGCTGTGGATTGCTTCGACCGCCTCTGCGCAGACACCCGTGCCAACACCGGAGCAGAGCTTCGACCTGTTCGCGCGGTTCATGCTGGAAGGTGACACCGATGCTGAAGCACAGATCGCCGCCAAGGCAGTGGACGACGCGGTTGACACCATGGCCGCTTCGGTCCGATTCCGCGAGCCATGACATCAATGATGCTGACCGCCAGGCTCGCGCGACTCTGTAGCGCCGGGTCAAGCGCGGCGCCTTTCCCAACGCCACACATTTTCAGACAAGGTGCATGGGCCCCTGCATGAGGTTTCCTGCGGCAAAAGTAATCGCACTTTTCAGAACCGTTGCATGGCCCTGTGCAGCCTCCATGGTCAATGCTGTTGCCCTCTTCCACTGGGGGCAACCGCATGAACCACCGTATGACGTCGACCGCGATCATGGTGCTGGCGCTGATGGCGTGCTGGCAGGCCGAGGCGTCCAGGTTCAAAGCCACGAAGATCATCGTCGTCCAACCGTCGGTCGCCTTCGAGTCAACGCAGCTGAGCGACAGGCACCTGGATGCGTGGATGAGTGAGGATGATCACTGCCGCGACTTCCTGATGTACCACGATCAATGTGCCGTGCTGGTACTGCCGGATCAGTACGACGACGGTTTCACCCGCCACCAGCTGCGATTGAAGGCCAGGCAGCTGCCGGGCGAGGCCTTGGGCGCGTACTGCCGCGACCTGCATGTGCTGTGGAAGCAGCAATGGAAAGGCCAATGCCCCGTTGGCGAAGAAGACGACGAAGGCGCCTGAGGCTGAGGGCATAGCGCCTGCTCTGCGTTAGTCCCTCACGGGCGCAGCAGCAGCCGGATGTCCTCGCCCACCTGCCGCTGGTCGACCACGCGCAGGCGACGCTGCTGGTCCATCGCTTCGATGCCGAGGCCAGCCAGCAGCGGGCGTCCGTTGTCGCCCAGCAGCGTGGGGGCCTGATAAAGCAGAAGCTCATCGACCCAGCCGCCGCGCAGCAGCGCACCGGCCAGCGTGGCGCCGGCTTCGGTGTGCACTTCGTTGATGCCGCGCTCGGCCAGCAGCGCCAGCACCGCGCCCAGATCCAACCGCCCATCAACGCTGGGCACGCTGGCGAATTCGGCATCGGCCGCGTCCGGTGCGCTCACCGCCGCAGCGTGCAGGTACAGCGTCGGTGCCCCGCCCTCGCGCACGCGGCTGCATTCGAGCGAACGCAGGTGCGAATCGAGCACCACCCGCAGCGGTGGCATCACCTCGGTATCGGCCAGGCGCACGGTCAGCATCGGGTCATCAGCGAGCACCGTGTCGGCGCCGGTCAGGATCGCACCGGCGCGTGCCCGCCAGTGCTGCACGTCTTCGCGCGCGGCCGGAGCGGTGATCCACTTGGAACTGCCATCGGCCATCGCGGTACGACCATCCAGGCTGGCGGCCAGCTTCACCCGCAGCCACGGGCGGTTGCGTTCCACGCGTGACAGGAAGCCCTTGTTGAGTTCGCGCGCCTGCGCCGCCATCAGCCCTTCGGCAACCTCGATGCCGGCGTTGCGCAGCAGATCGAAGCCACCGCCATCTACCTTGGGGAACGGATCGCGCATCGCCGCCACCACGCGCGACACGCCCGCTTCGATCAGCGCCAGTGCACACGGCGGTGTGCGCCCGTAATGGGCACAGGGCTCCAGGGTGACGTAGGCGGTGGCACCGCGCGCCTCGCTGCCGGCCTCGCGCAGCGCGAACACTTCCGCATGCGGGCCACCGGCGCGCTGGTGCCAGCCCTGCCCCACCACGCGTTCGCCATGGGCCATCACGCAGCCGACCATCGGATTGGGGCGGGTGGTATAGGCAGCGCGCTCGGCCAGGCGCAGCGCGTTGGCCATGTGCAGGTGATCGAGGACGGAGAACGGGGTGGTCATGCGGCCATGGTAACGCTGCCGGTGGCGATGCACGCCATCAGTGCCCACCAAGGCGGGCGCTCACCCAGGCAGAGGCGGTCAGCCCTTCTTCTTCTTGGTCAGGGCGATCACATCGCCCAGCAGCTGCAGCTGTTCGGTACTGGACGGCAGATCGCGCTCGAGCTTCTCGATCTCCTCGCGGAAATCGGCCACGTCCTCGAAGCTGCGGTACACCGAAGCGAAGCGCACGTAGCCCACGTGGTCGAGCTTGCGCAGTTCGTTCATGACGAACTCGCCGACCTTGATCGAGGGCACTTCGCGCTCGCCGCTGATGCGCAGCTGGTGCACCACCGCCCTTACCGCCGCTTCGATCTTGTCTTCGGGCACCGCGCGCTTCTGCAGCGCGCGGTCGAACCCCGCGCGGACCTTGCGCTGGTCGAAGGCCTCGCGGGTGCCGTCACTCTTGACGATGGCCGGCAGCTTCAGCTCGACCGTTTCCAGGGTGCTGAAGCGCTCGCCGCAGGCTTCGCATTCCCGCCGACGACGGATCGTCGCGCCGTCTTCGGAGACGCGCGAGTCGATGACCCGGGTATCGGCATGTTGGCAGAAGGGGCAATGCATGAAACGCCTGGCTCAGGGAAGTACCTATTGCCACGGTCATGGCAGCGTCGCAAAGGTACCTGAGAAGGGGCGCAGCAGCAAATGCTGCCTGCACGGACGCCTGCAATTCAGCCCGCCAGCCCGGCGAGGCCGCGACGCGCCGCTCAACCGGGTGCGGGTGGCGGCGATGCGGCGCGTGCCCAGCGCAGCCAGGCCAGGTGCCCGGCCATCACCAGCAGCGGCGGACCAAACCCGAGAAGGCCCAAGGTCGAGATCTCGCCATTGCTGATAGTGAAGTACAGCGTGGCGACGACCACGCCCGACGCGGCCAGGCTGCCCAGCGCCAGGCCGACCCAGGCCACAGCCGGTGATTGGCGCAGGCCGGCAACACCGCGCCACAGGAACAGGCCGCTCAGCCACAACCACGACAGCAGGCCGATGAGGCCGGCCGACGACCACAGCAGCAACAACGTGTACTCGTCGCCCGTCAGGTACTTGCCCTCCCAGACGACCATCAGCCCCAGCACGGCACCCGTGCCGCCTGCCGCCACGGCGGGCAGGCCCACCAGCAGGCCGGCAATGGCCATCCAGCGTTTGTGATGACGCTCATCCATGCGTTCCGTTTCCTTCGATGGGCTGTGCCCGGCTGCGGCGTTTGACCCACACCAGCCTCGCGGCCGGTACCAGCATCGACGGGCCCAGCAGCAACAGGGCGATGCCTTCGGCGTGCACGGTGATGCTCCACCACAGCGCCAGCCCCAGCAGGGGCACGGCGGCAAGACTGCCGGCCAGCAGCATCCACCACCAGAGGCGATGCACCTGCAGCCCGGCACGTCCCTGCAGCAGATACCCGGCGCTGAGCCACAACCAGGCCAGGCAGCCGGCAATGCCGGCCAGGCCCCACAGCGGCACCAGGGTCACCGCGGCCAGCGTGCCATGGCCGAACTGGCCCAGCCCCGTCAGCAGCAGCATCGTCGCCGCGGCACCACCCGCCACCAGGCTGGGCAGGCCGAAGATCACCGCCAGGACGGCATACAGATACCGGGCGCGGCGCTCATCCACGCAGGCCTACTCCTTTGACCGTGTCGGGCCGGATGGCTCGCCCACGGCGTCAGCACGCAGCCGCAGCAGGATCAACATACCGGTGGGCACCAGCAGGGACGGCCCGGCGAACAGCCCGCTGAGCACGGACGAACCCAGCTCGGCGAAGTAGTACAGCGCCATCGCCAGCAAGGGCAGGCCTGCCAGCACGCCCATGCCCAGCAGCAGCCACCAGCGGCGTGATGACATGTGCAGCCCGCGTGCGCCATCGCGCAGCCAGACGATGCTGAGTGCGACCCAGGCCACGAGGCCGGCGATCGCGCACGATCCCCACGCGAACATGCCGGCGGCAAACCACAGTTTGTCCGCGTCCAGCGAGACGAGCCCGATCACGCCCATGACCACGGCGATGCAGGCACCGGCACCGCCGAAGAACAGGCTGGGCAGGCCGAACAGCACCGCCAGCGCGGTGTACAGGTACTTGAGGCGGCGCTCATCCATGCGCGGGGTTCCTGGTGACGGGGTCAGAGCCCTTCCGTGCGGGAAGGGATCCGACCCCTGCGTCGTGGCGGGGTCGCATCCCTTTCCGCCAGGAAAGGGCTCTGATCCCTGCCCCGATCAGCCGTAGACCGGGTACTTGCGGCACTGCGCGCTGACGGCGTCGCGCACGCGGGCGATGACGGCGTCATCGTTCGGCGCATCGAGCACGTCGGCGATCCAGTTGGCCAGGTCCACACAGTCCTGTTCGACGTAGCCGCGGGTGGTCACCGCCGGGGTGCCCAGGCGCAGGCCCGAGGTCACGAACGGCGAACGCGGGTCGTTCGGCACCGAGTTCTTGTTGACGGTGATGTGGGCCTTGCCCAGCGCGGCTTCCGCGTCCTTGCCGGACACGTCCTTGCCGATCATGTCGACCAGCATCAGATGGTTCTGGGTGCCACCGGAAACGATCTTGTAGCCGCGCGCGATCAGCGTGCTGGCCATCGCCTGGGCGTTCTTCACCACCTGCTGCTGGTAGGCCTTGAAGCCCGGCTCCAGCGCTTCCTTGAAGGCCACGGCCTTGCCGGCGATGACGTGCATCAGCGGACCGCCCTGGATGCCCGGGAATACGATCGACTGCAGCTTCTTGACCAGGTCTTCGTCGGCGCCCTTGGCGATGATGATGCCGCCGCGCGGGCCGCGCAGGGTCTTGTGGGTGGTGGAGGTGACCACGTGGGCGTGGTCCAGCGGGCTGGGGTAGACGCCAGCGGCGACCAGGCCGGCGACATGGGCCATGTCGACGAACAGGTAGGCACCGACCTTGTCGGCGATGGCACGGAAGCGCGCCCAGTCGATCACCTGCGAGTACGCCGAGAAGCCGGCGACGACCATCTTCGGCTTGTGTTCCAGGGCCAGGCGCTCGACTTCGTCGTAGTCGATCAGGCCCTGGTCGTTGACGCCGTACTGCACGGCGTTGAACAGCTTGCCCGACGCATTGACCTTGGCACCGTGGGTGAGGTGGCCGCCGTGGGCCAGGCTCATGCCGAGGATGGTGTCGCCCGGCTGCAGCAGGGCGAAGTACACGGCCTGGTTGGCCTGCGAGCCGCTGTGCGGCTGCACGTTGGCGTAGTCGGCGCCGAACAGCTGCTTCAGGCGGTCGATCGCCAGCTGCTCGGCGATGTCCACGTATTCGCAGCCACCGTAGTAGCGCTTGCCCGGGTAGCCTTCGGCGTACTTGTTGGTCAGCTGGCTGCCCTGCGCTTCCATCACCGCCGGGCTGGTGTAGTTCTCGCTGGCGATCAGCTCGACATGGTCTTCCTGGCGCTGGGTTTCGGCGGCGATGGCCTTGGCCAGTTCGGGATCGTAGGTTTCGATGCGGACGTCACGCGGGAACATCGGGTACTCCAGCAGGCAGGGAAAGGGGTACGACTCAGCCCCTGATTGTAGCCCCGCACCGGCCTGCCGGGGCCGAAACAGACGGGGCCGGCATTCCCGAAGGAATCCGGCCCCGTATGGTTTCAATCGATAGTTGTGGGGTCAGAGCCCTTTCCGTTGGAAAGGGATCCGACCCCGGCCGCGATCGTCAGCGGCTGCTGACGATGTAGTCGGCGATGATGCCGCTGGCGATGGCCACCAGCAGCATGTTGCCGCGGTCATCGCGGATCCACTGGTGGCCGTACGGCGGGCGGCGCAGGTGGTAGCGCGGGTAGTCGTTCACCACGTAGATCGGGCCGCGGTAGTAATCACGGTAGCGGTGTCCGACCTTCCAGCCGTAGCCCGGGCCATAGGCCGGGCGGTAGACCACGCGCGGCGGCGGCGGTGCCGGGCGGTAGTAGCGGTCGTGGTCGCGGTGCCAGTCGCGGCGGTCGCGTTCCCAGTCGCGCCGGGCCTCACGGCGGTCGCGCTCCCAGTCACGGCGGTCCTGGCGCCACTCGCGGCGATCTTCCCGCCATTCGCGGCGGTCACGGTGGTCGTTGTCGGCGAAGGCGGGGGCACGCGCCGAGCGCCAGCACAGAGGCCACGGCTCCGGCCATTACTCGATTGATGCGCATGTCAGACCTCTGCTTGGGTGGGTGGTGAGCCCATATTGCGCAACCGATCTGAACCGTTTCCGGCTGGAAACGCTTCCCGCTGCAGGACTGTGACGGAGTATTCAGGCCACGGCCAGCCTGCGCGGCTCCGGCCGGGCGCGGGCCGGAACCGGTTCCGGCTATAATTGGCGGTATTCCATTCCAGTCTGTGCCCGCTGCCGCAACGGGATGTTCCCGTGACGGGTCGGGCGCAGGGCCGCGCCTACGGAGACCGCATGTCCTCGCAATACATCTACACCATGAACCGCGTGTCCAAGGTGGTCCCGCCCAAGCGGCAGATCATCAAGGACATTTCCCTGTCCTTCTTCCCGGGCGCGAAGATCGGCCTGCTGGGCCTGAACGGCGCCGGCAAGTCCACCGTGCTGAAGATCATGGCCGGCGTGGACACCGATTTCGAGGGTGAAGCCCGTCCGCAGCCCGGCATCAAGGTCGGTTACCTGGCGCAGGAACCGGAACTGGACCCGAACAAGACCGTGCGCGAGTCGGTCGAGGAAGGCGTGGGCGAAGTGCTGCAGGCCCAGGCCGCGCTGGAAGCGGTGTACGCCGCCTACGCCGAGGAAGGCGCCGACTTCGACGCGCTGGCCAAGGAACAGGAGCGCCTGGAGGCGATCCTGGCCGCCGGCGACGCGCACACCCTGGAAAACCAGCTGGACGTGGCCGCCGATGCGCTGCGCCTGCCGCCGTGGGATGCCAAGATCGCCAACCTGTCCGGCGGTGAAAAGCGCCGCGTCGCACTGTGCCGCCTGCTGCTGCAGAAGCCGGACATGCTGCTGCTCGACGAACCGACCAACCACCTCGACGCCGAGTCGGTGGAATGGCTGGAACAGTTCCTGGCGCGCTATACCGGCACCGTGGTGGCCGTCACCCACGATCGCTACTTCCTGGACAACGCCGCCGAGTGGATCCTGGAACTGGACCGCGGCCGCGGCATTCCGTGGAAGGGCAACTACACCGAATGGCTGGTGCAGAAGGATGAGCGCCTGAAGCAGGAAGAGAATCAGGAAAAGGCCCGCCAGAAGGCGATCCAGAAGGAACTGGAGTGGTCGCGCCAGAACGCCAAGGGCGGCCGCTCCAAGGGCAAGGCCCGTCTGGCCCGCCTGGAAGAGCTGCAGTCGCAGGATTACCAGAAGCGCAACGAGACCAACGAAATCTTCATCCCGCCGGGCGAGCGCCTGGGCAACATGGTGATGGAGTTCAAGAACGTCTCCAAGAAGTTCGGCGACCGCCTGCTGATCGACAACCTGTCGATGCTGATTCCGCCGGGCGCAATCGTCGGCATCATCGGCCCGAACGGCGCCGGCAAGTCGACGCTGTTCAAGATGATCACCGGCCAGGAGAAGCCGGATTCGGGCGAGATCGTGATCGGCCCGACCGTGCAGCTGTCCTACGTGGACCAGAGCCGCGACAAGCTGGAAGGCAACCACAACGTCTTCCAGGAAATCGCCGGTGGCCTGGACATCCTCAACATCAACGGCATCGAGATCCAGTCGCGCGCCTACATCGGCCGCTTCAACTTCAAGGGCCAGGACCAGCAGAAGATGGTCGGCTCGCTGTCCGGTGGTGAGCGTGGCCGCCTGCACATGGCCAAGACCCTGCTGCAGGGCGGCAACGTGCTGCTGCTCGACGAACCGTCCAACGACCTGGACATCGAAACGCTGCGTGCGCTGGAAGACGCGCTGCTGGAGTTCCCGGGCAACACCTTCGTGATCTCGCACGACCGCTGGTTCCTGGACCGCATCGCCACGCACATCATCGCGTTCGAAGGCGACTCGCACGTGGAGTTCTTCCAGGGCAACTACCGCGAGTACGAGGAAGACAAGAAGCGTCGCATGGGCGACGATGCCGCGCCGAAGCGCCTGCGCTTCAAGGCGCTGAAGTAAGCCAGACCGCAGAACACGAAAGGCCGCGCTCGCGCGGCCTTTCGTCTTTCAGGCCGTCCTGTCGCCAGTTTTTCCAGGTGTTTTCGCCGGTCGGAATTCAACCGCTGATGAACGCCCGAGCCCCAAAAGGCGTGAAAGCCTGTCGCCGCCGGACTTTGCAATTCCTTGTATGTATTCACCCGCCCACATCGGTTTTCCTACGTCCCCGCTCCATCCCCCCAACGTAGGAAACCGCAATGAAAGCACTGATCATCACCACGGCAGCCCTGATGCTGTCGGGCACCGCCACGGCCGCGACCACCGACTGGGACGGCTTCTACCTGGGTGCCCAGGCCTCGCATGGCGAGGGGCACAGCAACGACCGCAGCAATGCCAACGCCTCGGAAAAGAGCGTGCGCGGTTTCACCGGCGGCATGCAGGGTGGCCGTCGCTGGCAGTTCGACAACAACATCGTGGTCGGTGTTGAAGGCGCGCTGTCGTTCGGCAACGTCAGCCGTGACTGGAAGGATCGCGAACAGCACCAGTACAGCCCGTACTACGGCAAGGATGCGGTGACCCGTTCGGGCACCTTCGATGTGACGCTGGGGCGCGTGATGGGCCGCTGGCTGCCCTACGTCGGCGCAGGCGTGACCGTGGCCCAGCAGGAGTTCACCCTGGGCTGCGACAAGTCGCTGGTGGAGGCCACCCACGGCTGCCGCGTGGCCGAGTTCGAGACCCGCGCGTCGCACCTGTCAACCGGCGCCCACGCCACCGCAGGCGTGCTGTACCGCTTCAACGAGCGCCTTTCGGCCGGTGCCGAATACCGCTACACCCACCTGGGTTCCAGCCCGGTGACCCTGGAAGACCCCAACTACCCTGCTGCGGCCCGTCGCAGCTTCCATACCGACTACAGCAGCGTTACGCTGAAGTTGAACTACCACTTCTAAGCGCCTGACGACGCACCCGCAGCTCCCCTACGGGCGGCAGGGCGCGCAGGCATGAGAGATCTGCGATGTCCCTGTTCGAACGCCTGTTCCAGCTGCAGCAGCACGGCACCACCGTGCGCACCGAGCTGCTGGCCGGTGTCACCACCTTCCTGACGATGTCCTACATCGTCTTCGTCAACCCGGAAATCCTCGGCACCACCGGCATGGATTCAGGTGCGGTGTTCGTGGCCACCTGCCTGGCCGCTGCGCTGGGTTCGGCAGTGATGGCGCTGGCGGCCAACTTCCCGGTGGGCATGGCACCGGGCATGGGCCTGAACGCGTTCTTCGCCTTCACTGTGGTCGGGGCCGCTGGCCTGCCGTGGCAGCAGGCACTGGCTGCGGTGTTCATCTCCGGCCTGGTGTTCCTGGTGCTGTCGCTGACCGGTGTGCGGGCGTGGCTGGTGTCGGGCATCCCGGCCTCGCTGCGTTCGGCGATCGTGGCCGGCATTGGCCTGTTCCTGGCGATCATCGCGCTGCAGAAATCCGGCGTGATCGTCGGCAATGAAGACACGCTGGTGGCGCTGGGCCCGTTGAACACGGCACCGCCGCTGCTGGCGCTGGCCGGCTTCCTGCTGATTGCCGTGCTGGAAGCGCGCCGTGTCCGTGGCGCGATCCTGATCGGCATCCTGGCGGTGACCGGCGCGGGCTGGGCATTGGGCGACGTGCAGTACCAGGGCCTGGTCTCGCTGCCGCCGAGCCTGGCGCCGAGCTTCCTGCAGCTGGACCTGCCGGGCCTGCTGCACCACAACGGTGGCGCGCCGATCGCCGTGTTGCTGCAGGTGGTGCTGGTGTTCGTGCTGGTGGAAGTGTTCGATGCCACCGGCACCCTGTATGGCGTGGTCGGTCGCGCCGGACTGCTGAAGCTGCCGGGCGCGCAGAAGCGTTTCGGCCGCGCGCTGCTGGCCGACAGCACGGCGATCGTGGCCGGTTCGCTGCTGGGCACCAGCAGCACCACCGCGTTCGCTGAAAGCGCCTCGGGCGTGCAGGTGGGCGGCCGCACCGGCCTGACCGCACTGGTGGTGTCGGCGCTGTTCCTGGCCGCACTGCTGTTCTCGCCGCTGGCGGCGATGGTGCCCGGCTATGCCACCGCACCGGCGCTGCTGTTCGTGGCCGGCCTGATGTTGCGCGAACTGGTGGACGTGGACTGGAGCGACCTGACCGAATCGGTGCCGGCCGCCCTGTGTGCGCTGGCGATGCCGTTCACCTATTCGATTGCCAACGGCCTGGCGTTCGGCTTCATTGCGTATGCCGCGCTGAAGGCCGGCACCGGGCGCTGGCGCGAGGTGCATCCGGCGGTCTGGCTGGTGGCGGTGCTGTTCGCGCTGCGCTACGCGTTGGAATAATCGGGGGGCAATGCCGGCCAGCGGCCGGCACTACCGGGTGGTGACTCACCTGCTAACCGGGCGCGATGCCGGCCAGCGGCCGGCGTTGCCAGAGCACGCGGTGGCCAGCGGCTGGCACTGCCTGGTGCGGGGTTCACCTTCCAGCCACGGTGCTCTGGGATGATGCGGGCATGCTCCGGCCTGGCCTTCCCACGGATCCGTCTTCGCCATTGCGCCGCCGGCTGCTGCGCGCGGCGTTGCTGGCGCCGCTGGCCGGTACGCTCGCCACCCTGCCCGGCTGCTCGCTGCCTGTGCACGTCGATGGCACCTTCCTGCAACCGTGGCGCAGCCATCTGCAATGGGGCCTGGCCGACTGGCAACGCTCGTTGAAGCTGGCCCATGCGCTGGGGTGCCGGCAGCTGGTGCTGCAATGGACCGGCATCGTCGGTGGCAGCGATGGCGACTGGGCACTGCCCGACGGCAGCCTGCAGCAACTGTTCACTGCGGCCCGCGAGAATGACCTCCGCATCCGCGTCGGCCTGCCCTTCCAGCAACGCTGGTGGCAGGCCATCGGCGCCGACGACGCCACGCTGCAGGCGTTCCTGGCCAACAGCCTGGCGCACGCGCGCAGCTGGTTGGCACAGGCGCCATGGGTGCAGCAGCCGGCCTTCGGCGGCTGGTACCTGCCCTACGAACTGGAGCAGTTCCACTGGGCCGATCCGGCCCGCCAGCAATGGCTGGCGCAGTGGCTGCACGGGCTGGTGCAGGCCGCCAGCGCGCGCGGCGGTGACTGTGCGATCTCCTGCTACTTCAGCCGCCTGCAGTCCGATGGCAACCTGGTCACGCTATGGCAGGCGGTACTGGCCCAGGCCACGCTGCGGCCGATGGCGCAGGACGGGGTGGGTGTGGCCGGCGCCGGCAACGTGCAGCAGCTGCAACCCCTGCTCGACCATTTCCAGGCACAGGACATCGGTTTCGATGCGATCGTCGAACTGTTCCGCGAAGTGCCTGGCAGCGCCGCTGATGGCAGCGGGTTCAAGGGCGAAACCGCAGATGCCGCACGCATCCAGCGGCAGCTGGCGTGGGCACGCGGCAGTGGCGCACAGCACGTGCTGGTCTATGCGCTGGAGCCCTGGCTGACCCAGGACACGCCGCAGGCGGCGGCGCTGCGGCGACGCTGGGGGCTGGCTCAGTAGTACAGGATGGCGGTGGCGAACAGGCCCTTGGCGCGCTGCGTATCTCCGCCGCCGATCGCGAAGCGGTACTGCACGGTCAGGTCGAGGTAGGAACGCGGGGTGTTGTAGTGGTCCTCGCGGAACCAGTAGCGCACGCCCACGCCCGGTCCTGCGCCGAGCGACCAGCTGCGTTGCGTATCGTTGAGCGCGAACGACTGCGCCGGGAACAGCGGGTAACGGATGTCGCGCACCCGCGAGCGCTGGTCGAGCCAGTCCGCCCCCACCACCACATACGGCGTGACCACCCAGTGGGTCTGCCCGGCGCCAAAGCGGATGCTGCGGCCGGCGCGCAGTTCAGCGGCCGCGAACCACTGCTCGCGATGCAACCGCCCGCGGGCATCGCCGATCCGCCGCACCGGCGTGCCGTTGGCATCCAGCGCGTCGAGGGTGAAGTGGGCGCTGTTGTCATCCCAGGTATAGCCGCCCTGCGCGTAGCCGCTGACCATCCACCACTGGTTGACGTCGGTGCGCAGGTCGGTGCCGTGGTAATAGCCGTAGGTCAGGTAGGACATCCAGCCGCCAGAACCGCTGGCCAGGCGGTAGCGGGCCAGCGTGCTGGCTTCCAGTGGCGGGTTCCGGGCCAGCTGCAGGCGGCACTGCACGGCCGCCGATGCCGGATAAACATCACCCGAACGGGTGGCACTGCCGAGGAACTGGCGACGCTCGATGCCGGCGCTCAGGCCGGTCTGGCCGAAGGCGTAGCGCAGGCCGAACGAGGCGATGGTGGACGGCCAGCCGGTGGTGGAACGCGAGCGGCTGAGCCGTTCGGCGCGTGCACGTGCATCGGGCGTCGATTCGCCGGTGCACGGGTCCACCGCGCGGATCGATTCATAGGTGCCGCCCTGGTCGTACAGCGTGTTGAGCAGGCGCGCGTAGAGTTCCAGCGTGCCATGGGCATCGTTGAAGGCCGGGGGTCGCCAGAACGCCTCGAGCGTGCTGAACACCGAATCGCCCGGCGTGCTGAGCGCGGCGCCGCCGACATTGGTCGCCGCCTGGCGCGCACCGCGGAAACCCGCCGAGGCGATCACGCCCCACTCGCGCGAGTAACTGGCGATGGCACTGCGCACGCTGTAGCGCTGGCGCTCATCCAGCGGCAGCTCGCCGGCATCGGCACGATCAATGGCCGTCCGCAGCAGCGTCACCGCCTGCGGGTGATCGCCGCTGGCCGCGCTGGCGTAGGCCTGGTCAAGCACCACGCTCTTCGGTGCCTTGCCGGTGGCCTCGGCGGCACGGAAGTCGGCCAGTGCGCGCGCCGGTTCGTGGGCCTTCTGGTTGAGGTAGCCGCGCTGCATCAGCAGCCCGGCATCATCAGGGCGTTGCGCCAGTGCCGCGTCCAGGCGCAGCCGTGCTTCGTCCTGCTGGCTGCGGTTGCCTGCCGCCAGCGTGGTGGTCAGCAGCCCCTGCAGGCTCGCGTCCTCCGGTGCGAGCTGCACGGCCTGCCGCGCCTCGCCGATGGCCTCGGCGTAGTCCTGCCGCGCGTAGGCCGCATACGCGCGCTGTGCGGCACCACCGTCGCCCTGCAGGTCGACCGGCATCAGCGTGCAGGCATCACCGGTGTCAGCAGGCGGGCAGTGCTGGAACGGCGCCGGATACGCCTGCGCACTCAAACCCGCAGGCGCACGACTGGACCGGATCGCCTTGGCGCGCTGTTCGATGCCCTGCTGCAGAAGCTGCTGCGCGCGTGCGTCGCCCGCATCCGTGGGCGACGCCGCCTGCAGTGGCGCCAGCAGTGCAGCCGCACGTGTGCGGTCCCCAGCGGCCAGGGCCGCATCCACGGCCAGCAGGCGCACGTTGCGCTGCTGCATGGTTGCCCCCGGCGCGGCGAGTGCGGCGTCGAAGTCTTCATTGGCCAGCAGGGTCTTGCCCTGGCGCTGGCGCAGATAACCACGCATCAGCCGGGCATTGAGATCCCCGCCGTCGGCCTGCAGCGCCTGGTCGGCGCTGCGCTCGGCGTCGGCCAGCTGCCCCTGCTGCAGCAGAGCGGTGATCAACAGCCACCGGTACGAAGCCACATCCGGCGCAAGTTCGACGGCGGCCCGCGCCTGCGCGACGGCCGCCGCATCGTTCTGCGTGGACAGCGACTGGTAGGCCTGCTGGGCCTGCAGCAGCGCGCGCTGGCGGGCCAGCGCCACGCGCCGGGTGCGCAGTTCCTCGACGTTCGGTGCGCCCAGCTGCAGCGCCGTGCCGATGGCCGCGTCGGCCAGTTCGGCCTGTTGCTGTGCTTCCAGCGCCGCCACCCACAGCATCGCCCAGGCGCCCTGCTTCGGCTGCTGGCGGAAGGCCTGCTCGGCCTTGCTGGCCGCTTCCCCCATGCGCCCGGCGTCATAGGCGGCATAGGCCTCGGTGGCCAGCGTGTAGGCCTGCTGCCTGGCGCGGTCTGCGCCGCTGCCGGCCGCACGCGGTGGGGAGGATGCGCGCGTGCCCCTGGCATCCGGGGGCGTGCTGCGTGCAGCGGTGGCAGCGGCCAACGCCGGCAAGGCCGGATCCTTCAACCCCGCATCCAGTGCACGGCGCGCCTGCTGCTGCGCCTCCGCCGGCCGGCCCAGTTTCTGCAGCGCGTAGATCTGCAGCAGGCGCAGCCGCACCACGTCCGGGCGCAGCCGGATCGCTTCGGTGGACTGCTGGTAAGCCGCTTGATAGTCGCCGCGCTCGTAAGCGGCGAAGGCCTGCTCGGCGACGCGGTATGCAGCGCCGGACAGCGGCAGGGCCGCATCGGCCTGTGCCAGTACCGGCGTGGCGGCGGTGGCCAGTGCCACGGCAATGACGGTGGACAGCAGCGTGGTCTTCATGCCGGCAAGGCTCCGGGAGGCGGCGACTGCAGCACGGCCGCACGCCGGCGCTGCTCCTGCATGGCCTGGGCGACGGCGTCCTCGGTGGTGACGCCCTGCTTGACCAGGTAATCGCCGATGCGGCCATCGCGCTGCGGCTTGTAGGCATCCAGTGCGATCTCGAAGCGCGCGTGGTCGATCAGGCGCATCTCCACCAGCAGGTCCCCGAGCAGCGGCACGTTGTCCAGCTGCCAGTCCCGGTCACTGCCGATCAGGCGCAGCCCTGCGTTGATCTCGCTCTCGCGGGCGATGCTCTGTTCGATGTGGTCGCTGCGGGTTTCCTGCTTGAGCAGCGCCAGTGCCTCCTCGGGCAGCGGGCTGGCCACGGCCAGACGCAGGGTCCCCGGCTGCCGCGGCGGCAATGGCAGCATGCGCCATTGCACGCAGGCGTCGGCGCTGACCGGGAACGGGCCGGCCCGCAGGTAATCCACGTCGATCACCGCACGTGGCAGGTCGCCCTGGAAGGCAATCGCCTCGGCCAGGGTCTCATCATCCAGCCACCCCTGGGTGAGCAGGATGCGCCCCAGCGGCTGCTGCCGGCCGTCCTGCTGCTGCTCCAGCGCCTGCTGCAGTCGCTCCGGCTCCACCGCCTGCCAGGTGGTCAACAGTTCGCCGAGCTGCTTGCGCGTCTGCACCAGCTGCGCCGCGTCCGGGAAGTCGTGCATGGTCTTGTCCCAGACCATGCGCTTGCCGAACAGCAGGTAGGCCAGGAACACCTTCCACGCGCGGGCGGTGGCCATGAAGTTGATCATGTTGCCGACCACCATCCGCGGGATCGACATCAAGGCATGCTCCCAGCCGTACAGCCGGTTGACGAAGTAGAAGCGCTGCACGACGCGGGTGGCCAGCGCTGCGGTGGTCAGCAGCGCCACCGTCATCTGCCAGGTGCCGGCCTGGAACACGCTGGGAAACTGCATCGTCCAGACCCCGGTCATCTTCAACAGCCAGAACAGCAGCAGCTGCAGGAAGATGAGGTAGGCAATGATGCTGACAAACGAGGTGATGATGCCCTTGCGGTCGCGCGCCAGCAGGTACTTGGTGGCCAGCGAGCCTCGCCAGCCCAGCGACTCCCAGCTCTGCAGGCCGATGCCCAGCACCCAGCGCGCCTTCTGCCGGTAGGAGGCGCGGAAATTGTCGGGGAAGTATTCGCGCACGCACAGGGCCATCTGCTGGGTGCGCTCGCGCACCGGCCCCCAGCCGAACCATGAGGGGCGGCGCACGCGGAACTGCACCGGGAAGCGGGCGAAGATCGACTGCATGCCCATGGCTGCCAGCCGCGCACCCACGTCGTAATCCTCGGTGAGGCTGTCGGTGTTGAAGGGCTGGTTGTCGGTCTGCGCACTCAGGGCCAGCAACGCGCGCCGCGAGAAGCAGGTACCGACGCCGGCCGACGGCACCATGCCCGAAACGCTCTCGCGCACCACCAGGTCCTTGGCGTGCCATTCGGCGAACTCGTCCATGTAGACCCCGGCCACCAGTTCGTACCACTCGCGGTCCAGCGAGGTCACCGGCAACTGGATCATGTCCTTGCGTGGCAGCAGGTAGTTGTAGAACCGCAGCTCCATCGGGTGCAGCACGTCCTCGCTGTCGTGCAGGATCACCCCGGCGAACTCGATGTCGTGGCGCTTCTCGTAATCGAAGATCGCCAGGATCAGCCAGTTCAGGCAGTCGGCCTTGCTGGTCGGCCCGTCGTGCGGCACTTCCACGCGGCGCAGGCGCTTGTAGCGGCGACGCATGCGCTCGACCTCATCGATGGTCTGCTGGTCGTTGGGATAGGTGCCGACGAACACGACGTACTCGCGGTAATCGAGCACGTTGATCATGTTCTCCACCATCTGCGCGATGACGTCGTACTCCATCCACGCCGGCACCATGATCGCCAGCGGCTGCTGCGGGCGCTGCAGCAGGTCGTCCTGGGTCAGCGGCCGGTATGCGTCGCGGCGCTTGATGGTCAATGCCCGCCAGCTCTCGCGCACCCAGTACCAGACGTCGATGAACAGGTCATCGAGGCTGGAGATCAGGATCAGCACGGCCACCGCCGCCGCCGTGGTTTCCAGGGCGGCGTAGTAGTTGGCCAGCTGGATGTTCCAGAACAGACCGTCCACGGTGGATCAGTGCCTTGCGTTGGCGGACTTGCGGCGGCGCACCTGGGTGACGCGGGCGGCCAGCAGCGCGAACACGATCACGCCGACCAGCAGCAGCAACCAGACCATGTGCCGTTCCCACTTCGATTGCGGGTTGCCGTCCTGCGCGACACGCGTGCCATAGGGATCCTGGCGGTCGAATTCGCGCACGGCGTCACTGCCGTCGAGCACGGCCAGGTCGCCCTTCAGCAGCCGGAACGGTGCGCCGAACGACGGTGCCTGTGCGCCCAGGTCGCTGTACAGCACGCCCAGCTGGCCGCCGGAGGTGCCCACCTGCACCACGGCGGCGCGATCCAGGCCGCTGACATCCAGCAACGGCGGCGACGTGCCACCGATCCGCAGGTGGCCGTCCTTCAGGCCGGCCACATCAACCCCGGCCGGCGCCACGGCGAAGGCCAGCCACGGCGCACCCGGGCTGACGGCGGCACCGGCGTCGACCACCTTCAATTCCGACGCTTCCGGCGAGGCGCCCACTGCACTGGCCACGGCGATGAGCTTGACCAGCGAGGCCGGCGCGTCCTGCAGCCACGCGTCGGGCACGAACACCTGGTTACCGCGTGACAGCTGGCTGCTGGCTGCTGGCACCGACGAAATCATTGCCCAGCGATCGCTTGGCCAGGGTCAGATGGCTGCTGGGCAGGATCGAGACCGGATAGCCCGTGGCCGGATCGTGGCAGTAGGGACGCGCCGGCTGGCGCAGGAAGCTGACACGGATCTCGTTGCGTGCCGACAGCGCGTAGGCCGGCACCTTGGCCACCAAGCGTTGCGGCTGGCCGTTGGCCGACAGCACCTTGCCGCCCAGCAGGTAATCGTTGAGGTAGATCGTGGCAACCGCGCCCTGCCCGGCCGCGTTGGGGGCCGCCGAGACATCGATCACCACCTGCTCGGGCAGGCGGCCATCGGCCGACAGTGCGCCGAGGTCGAAGCTGGCGCTGCGGTCGGCGCGGGTCACCACATCCATGGTGCCGGCGATGTTGCCGAGCCGGCTCAGCAGCACCTGGTCACCGTCCAGTCTGGGCGTGCCCGCTGCGCTGACCTGCAGGCTGCGGCCCAGTGCATAGCTGCGCCACTGCTCGGCGAGCAGCCCGGCGACCTTGCCCGCCGCCGCCGGATCGACCACCAGCGTCGGACGCCCGGCAACGGCCACCACGGCGACCGAGGCAGTGGCTGCGGGCTTTTCCAGGCCCGCCATGCCACCCGCGCGCCACGCGGCGAACGCGCTGCCTGCATCCGCACCGGCTGCGCCGACCTGCGCGCCCAGCGCATCCAGCGCCGCGCGCACGCCGGCGCGCAGTGCATCGCTGCCGATCATCACATCGGCGGCCAACGGCCCGCTGTCGCGCAATGACAGCAGCGCGCCGACTTCGGCCAGGTCCCTGATCGCATGCGCGCGCTCACCCGTGGCCAGCGCGGCGTAGGCCGGCACGCCCTGCAGGCTGGCCGGGATGCTGATACCGGCCAGGTCGACGCTGTCACCGACCGCGGGCAGGGCCACCACCTGCACCTGCTTGCCGCCGGCCTGCAACGCGGTACCGATGCGCCAGGCCGCATCGTAGGCCGGTGCCTGCAGCGCCTTGCCATCCACCAGCAGACGCACCCGCGGTGGCAGCGCCCCCCAGGCCTTGGCCACGGTATCCACGGCGCGGCCGTCGAAGCGGTAGCTGAAACGCGAGTCCGGCGACAGCCGCAGCACGTTGGCCGGCGCGCTCTGGTCGGCGCACTGGTAATCGGACACGATCGACCACCAGCCGACGCCGACGCGCACGAAGCCGCTCTGGCGGGGTTCGCCGTCGATGGCCAGCAACTGGCTGGCATCGCCCTGCGCATCGGTGATCGAACGCGCCGCGATCGGGTCGCCATCGACCGACCACAATCCCGAGGTACGCCCGGCGTGGCCGCGTACATAGCGCCCATCCAGCTGCAGCTGCGCGTCGCGGGTGGCGACTCCGGCCGGCACCGGCAGGTAGACCTCGCGCTGGCTTTCCTGCCCACTCAGCACCAGTGGCTGGCGGAAACCGAGTTCGCGCAGGGTCATCTGCCGGTTCACCGTACTGTCGCCGCTCCATTCGGCGAACTGGCCGGCGACAGTGTCAGCGGCATGGGCAGTACCGACCACGCCCGACAGGACGAACGCAGCGGCGGAGGCAAACAGGGGGGAGCGGCCGGTCGGGGTCATGGCGTCACTTCATGCGGAAGGGGCTGGGCGGCACCGCCACTGCGGAGACCGGGCGTGAACTCGGGAAGGGGCATGCCGCGCAGCGCGGCGACGATACGCGCGCTGGCGCGGCCATCACCATAGGGACTGGCATCGGGGTCGAAGCGGGTCGGCTGCGGTGGCTGGGCCAGTGCCGCATTGACGCCCGCGACGATGCGCGAGGGCGTGGTGCCGACCAGCGTCACCACACCGGCCTCGACCGCCTCGGGGCGCTCGGTGACGTCGCGCATCACCAGCACCGGCTTGGCCAGGGCCGGCGCTTCCTCCTGCACGCCACCGGAGTCGGTGAGGATGACGTCGGCGCGCTGCATCAGGCGCACGAAGCGCAGGTAATCCTGCGGCGGCACCAGGTGCACGTTGTCGAGCGTGCCGAGGTGGGCATTGACCGGTCCCTGCACGTTCGGATTGAGGTGCACCGGGTACAGCACCTGCAGGTCCGGCCGCCGGGCCAGTTCGGCCAGCGCACGGCAGATGTCCTCGAAGCCCTGGCCGAAGCTCTCGCGGCGATGGCCGGTGACCAGCAGCAGGCGGCGCCCGGGGTCGAGCATGTGGAAGGGTTCGTCGGCCCGGGCACGCAGTGCCGGATCAGCATCCAGGCGCTGCACGGTCTGCTGCGGGGCATCGATGACGGTGTTGCCGGTGACCAGGACCTGCCCCCCCAGGTGTTCACGGGCCAGGTTGGCACGCGAGCCCGGGGTGGGCGCATACAGCTGCTGGGCGACCACATCGATCACCCGCCGGTTCATCTCCTCCGGCCAGGGCCGGTGGATGTCGCCGGTGCGCAGGCCGGCCTCGACATGGCCGATCGGGATGCGGTGGTGGAACGCGGCCAGGGCGGCGGTCATCGCCGTGGTGGTATCGCCGTGCACCAGCACGTAGTCGGGGCGGACCTGCGTGTAGAGCGCATCGAGCCGCTCGAGCAGCCGGGCGCACAGGCCATTGAGGGTCTGGTTGGGCACCATGACGTCGAGGTCATGGTCGGCGGTGATCTCGAACAGCGACATCACCTGGTCGAGCATCGCGCGGTGCTGGCCGGTAATGCAGACCACAGATTCGATGTCCGCAGCCTGGGCCAGGGCGCGCACCAGCGGCCCCATCTTGATCGCTTCCGGTCGGGTGCCGAACACCGACAGGACCTTCACCGGGGTGCTCCGGAAGGACGGTGCTGGAGAATGCCAGGAGCTGTAGCCACGTCTGGATCCTTTCGGCGTTACCGTCCAATGCCCGCAGGCAGGAGACGGTCACCTCATGAGGAAACTCCAAAATCGCGACGTACATCACATTCGATTGATGGTACGTGCGTCGTGGCACTGATCTTCATCGTTGGAAGATCAAGACGCAGTCAACGCCGCCCGTGAACCGGGCGACGTTGCGGCGGAACGCAGCAGGGACAGCCGCCGGGGCGGCCTTACTCGTACTGGATGGTGAACGTGGCCTGGCCGTTTGCGACACCAGCACCGACCGTGCCGGCCTGGGTCTGCACGTAGCGCGCGCGCAGCGGCAGCGCCATGACGCTGGTCCCCGGCGCCGTGGTGCCGACGTTGATGGTCTGGCCGAAGCGCACTTCGCGCTCGGTGGTGCCATCGCGCTGGACCATCTGGATGCCGATGCGGGTCGCGCTGTTGGCAGCCGCGCTGAGCTTCAGCACGCCCGGCATGTTCGAGCTGTCCTGGTCGGCATCGAGGCGGATGCCGATCTTGCTCTGGTAGGCGGCGACATTGCTGCCCTGGCAGTTCAGCCGGATCTCGAAATCGCGGTCGACGGCCCTGGAACCGACACCGGTGAAGGTGGTGTTGGGCACGCTGCCGAAGTCGACGGCGATGTTGCGGCTGCCGGCCTGCACTTCGCAGGTCGGGCTGACCACGGTGGTGCCCGAGCCCTTGAAGGTGGAGGTCAGCACCGGTCGGGCGGCGCCATCACCGTCGAAGTAATACGTGGTGAAGCGACCGTTCGGTGCGATCACGCCCGAGCCGGTCTGTGCCGCAGTCTTGATCAGCTGGATGCGGAACGTGCCTCCGACCAGCGAGATGGTGCTGTTGCTGGCGAAGTTGATGGTGTGCGGATAGTAGGTCTGGATCGCGCCGGAGTCGCGGTACAGGCGGATGCCCACGCCCGCCACATCGGTTTCATAGACGTTCGAGAACCCGGCCACCGGACGCTTCTGCGCGGCATTGACGTACTCACCGATCGAACGCCCGCCGGACCAGTCGCAGCGCGCCACGCTGTTCTGCTGGTTGATCGGCTCGCTGATCTCCTTGATCACGCCGCCGACCGGCGTGCTGGGCAGGATCACGATCTGCCCCATGTCCATGGTTACGTCCTGGGCCACGAACCAGCTGTTCTGGATGCGGCACGATGCACTGGCCTGCTGCGCCAGCAGCACGCCCCCCATCACGGTCAAGGCGGCCAGCAGCGTGCGGCCACGGGAAGAAATCATCGGCATGCTGCCTCCAGCGGGATGAAGCCGGTCTTGGACGCATCGGCGCCCGCCGGAACCTGGTAATCGATGGTGCAGCGCTGCTCGGCACCGGCGCCCCACTCCACCAGCAGGCGGCCCTGGTTCTTTTCACTGCGCACGTACAGGCGACCGCCCTGGCTGACCATGCCCACCGGCTGGCCCTGCTCGTCCTTGACCTGCGCACCGAACGGCATGCTGCGGCCATCCGGGTTGCGTACCTGGATCAGCAGCGCGTTGCCCTTGCGGGTATCGAAGCGCAGGTAGCTGATGGCGCCGGCAAACGGTGCGATCGACTGGCTGGTGCTTTCCAGTTCGACGTCGTGGGCCATGCCCTGCGGGTCGAGGGTGACGGTGTTGAGGCGGTACGGCGACACGTACGGCACCACCGCATAGCCGCGGCCATCGACGCGCAGGCCCGGGGCATTGCTGACGATCGCATCGCGCGCGCCCGGTGCTTCGACCAGCACCATGGTGTCGCCCCGCTGCGGGGTGAAGGTGAAGCCACCCGGATGCACGACCACGCTGCCGTTGGCACCGACCGACGCCTGGCGGAAATCACGCGAGTGGCTGTAGGTGGCGTTCAACGCGGAGTAGCGGCTGCGGTACTCGGCATTGCCGACCGCGGTGGTGCCACCCTCGCGGGAATCGGACAGGGCCACGCCGTAGCTGAAGTTGTTGTCGACGCCGGCCGAACCGGTGATGCCGACGCGGCTGTTGTCGTAGCCACCACGATCGCGCATGCCCAGATCGGCGCTGAACGACACCGGGTGGGTACCCCGGCCCAGCGGCACGCTCATCGACAGCAGGTACTGGGTATCGGAACGGCCGAGCACGCCCTCTTCGGTGCGCAGCGCCGAGAAGCCGTAGTTCACCGAACGCCAGGCGTTGTTGTAGCCCACCTGGTACTGCTTGGAGGTGCCGGAACGGTCGTAGAAGTCACGCACCGAACCGGTCACGTACAGCGCACCGCCACGGCGGCCGAGCGGCTGGTTCAGGGTGACCTGGAACTGGCTGCGCTGGCGGCCACGGGTGGTCGGATCGATGCCGCGCGCGTCCGAATCACGGCCATACAGGGCGTCCTGCAGGCTGTAGAAGCCTTCGGTCGAGTACCGGTAGGCGGCCAGGGTCAGGTTGGTGCCGGTCTCGCCGATCATGTTGCTGTAGCTCAGCCGCACGCTGGCGCCGGTGTGGCTGCCGTAGTGGTCGAACGAGGTACGCGCATGGGTGACGTCGGCAGCGAACGCGCCGACCCGGGTCGACAGGCCGACACCGTACAGCAGCGACAGGTAGCCATCGCTCAGCGCGCTGCCGCCGTACAGGGTCAACTGGTTGCCGATGCCGCGCTGGTAGGTGCCCTGCACCAGCCAGGGTTCGTCGGCCAGCAGCTTGTTGCGCACCTGGCCGGCGGTCAGCGAGTAGCGCGACACGCCCTCACGCAGCATCTGCGGCACCGAGCCGAACGGCACCTTGAATTCACGGCGGCGGCCATCGGCCTCGATCACGCTCACTTCCAGGTCACCGCCGTAGCCGGTCGGGTACAGGTCGTCGATGACGAAGCTGCCCGGCGAGACGGTGGAGGAGTAGATCAGCTGCTGGTTCTGGCGCACTTCGATGCGCGCATTGGTCTCGGCGATGCCGCGCACCACCGGCGCGTAGCCGCGCAGCGAATCGGGCAGCATGCGGTCGTCGCTGGCCAGGCTGGCACCGCGGTAGCCGATCGAGTCGAACAGCTCGCCCGTGGTGTAGGCCTCACCGATGGTGAGCATGCCGCGCACCTGCGGGATGCCGCGCTGTGCGTAGGTGGCGATGCTCTGCCAATGGCGGCCGTCACCCTCGGACCAGGTCAGGTTGGAATCGTGGCGGAACTGCCAGCCGCCCAGGTTCAGGCCGGCATTGAGGCCGAGATAGGCACTGCGGTTGCGCTGGCCACCTTCGACGCGGCTGTTGCTGTCGATGGCATTGAAGCTGTAGCCGACGAAGCCGGCATTGATGCCGCGGTCCCACAGCGCCGGGTTGACGTAGCCGCGCGCCTCACGGCGCAGGAACACCTGCGGAATGCTGAGGTCGTAGCGCAGGTTGCCGCTGTCATAGACACCGTAGGCATTGGCCATGCGCTGCTGCACCGGCACGCAGCTGGTGGTGTCGGTCGGCAGCGTCGGGTCCTGCTGCAGCAGCACGGCCTCGCTGTCCACGCCCATTTCTTCCAGCATCGGCAGCGGCAGGCAGGCGTCCACGCGCCCCTGTGCGTCGGCCTTGAACTGAAGGTCGCGGCGGCCCTGCCAGGCGCCGTTGACGTAGACGTCGACGCGGTAATTGCCGGCCACCATCGGGTTGCCGTTGCTGAAGGCGGCCAGGTCGACCTGCTTGGCCTGGCCGGACAGGAAGCTGGAATTGAACTGGGCCGATTCCGGTGCACGCGCAGTGGCCGCACCGCTCTGCGCCATCAGCGCCTGTTCGCCGAGATTGGCCGGTGCCGCCAACGCCCATCCTGGGCAGGCCGCGCCAACAACCAACAGGCAAAGCGCCTGATGGATCGACAATGTCAATCTGTTTCCGATCACACTGACATTCCTTCAGTTCGCCGCACGGCGGCGGTGGCGGGATGCGCAGGCCCATGGCCGGCGCGGCGCGTTCAGCCCCCGGTGCTGTCGAGGCGGACGGTGTGCTCGACCCGGCCGCCGTAATCATTGATGGTGATGAAGCGCACCTGCTGCGTGCCCGCCGGTGCGGCGAACTCCAGGCTCTGCTTCGGCGCGACCATCGCGCCCTTGTCCTCGACCGCCTTTTCACTGCTGCCGGTCACGGCATGGACTTCGGCCAGGGTGACGTGGAAGGGGCTCGGGTTGTCCACCCGCAGGCGGTCGCCGGCGCGGGTCCAGCGCAGCGCTGCCGGTGCGTCGTTGGCGACGCCCTTCAGGCCCTGCGGCCGGTAGAAAAGCTTCAGTCGCGAACGGAACGCGACCTGCAGGTAATTCTGGTCGCCGCTGTCGGCGTTGTCCGGCGACGGCGGTACGTCCAGCACGTTGAGCCAGAACACGGTCTCGCGATCGGTCGGCAGCTGCGCGCCGGAGAAGATCAGGCGCAGCGCCTGGCTGCGGCCCGGTTCGACGCGCGCGATCGGCGGCGTCAGCACGAACGGGGCATCACTGGTGTCGGCGGTCTGGTTGGCGTCGCCACTGTCGATCCAGGCCTGGACCAGCGCGGGCGAGTCGCCCACGTTGTCCACCTGCACGGTGACTTCGCGCGCCTGTGCCGGGTAGATCACCCGCGTGCCATTGACCACCACGCCGGCCAGTGCGTTCTGGCAGAAGGGCAGCGTGAACGCTGCCAGCAGCAGCGCCCGGGGAAAGAGTGCTTTCATCGGAAGTACTACGCTCGAGGGGTGTGGCCAGGGGCCGCGGAACACCGGCCGGCGCGAACGCCGGCCAGTGCGGGCACGACTGCGATCAGTTGTAGATGATCGTGTACTTGACGCTGCTGGTGACGTCGCCCGGGGTGGCGGCGGCAGTGGCGTAGTACTCAGCGTAGTAGTTCAGGTCGGCCGAGCCGTCGGTGCCGACGGTGACCCACTGCGAGTTGGTCTGGGCCAGGCCAGCGCCAGCAGCCTTGATCGGCAGGAACTGGTTGTTCGAGCCCAGCAGCTGCAGCTGCACGTTGGTGGCGGCGTTGGCCGACGCCTGGTTGACCAGACGGCCGCTGTTGAAGTCAACGGTCGAACCCGGCTCGAAGTAGGTGGCGACGTTGCCGGCGCTGCACTTGGTCAGGTTGATGGCGAACGGGGTACGGCCCGCAACGGCACCGGCGGTGGCCAGGGTGTTCTTGGACACGGTCGGCAGGGTCACGGCGAAGTCCTTGCCGCCCGGGGTCGAGATGGTGCAGGTCTTGTCGGTCACCTTGCCATTGAAGGTGATGGTGCCGTCGGCGGCGTTGGCGGCCAGCGGAGCGGCGGCCAGCATCAGAGCGGCAATGAGGTTGATCTTGTGCATTCGCTTTTACCTAACCCTACTGAAGAGATGAGAAGTAGAGGAGGAAGCAAGGAGCACTGCCGGGCTAACAAGACCCATCCTTGCGTCTCACCTGTGGCCGGACTCGGACGTACCTCTCCCTGAATCCGTGACGCAAGTATATGCACAACTGTGATGAAAGTCTCATTATTTTTCTGAACGTCGATTTATTGACGCCCCAACTGTGACGTGATATGCGAAATCTCGTCCCTGGGCGCGCGGGAGAATTGACGCAGCCATGGGCGGGTCACAAGCGACCGTAGATGACGCAATGGCTGACGCGTTCGGCATGCGCGAAAACAGGCTTTTTCATGCGGAAATCGCTTTGTTTGATGCGCATCACTCTTTCTTGGTGATGGCCCTAGCAGATTCGGAATCGTCCTATTAAAGGCTGATCGAACCTGTCGCTAACTAGGACACACCGAACCAGAGAACGTGTCATGAGGAACTCCATTCTGCTGTGCGTGGCCCTGATGTCCGTCAGTGCGCTGGCCCAGGCCAGCAGTGGCAGCATCCGTTTCAGCGGCCGCATCGCCGAGCCGGGCTGCACGACGAACCTGTCCCAGGGTGAGCTGAGCCTGGCCGCGTGCCCGCCATCGGCCAAGGGCTCGACGGTGGCCGTGACGGCGCTGGCCGACGGCCAGGCCGCGACGCTGCGCGATGGCAAGCGCCAGGGCCAGAAGCTGTCGGTGTCGGCCAGCGCGATGCGCGCCGGCGATATCGCCTTCTCCGAGCGTTACAGCGTGCAGGCCGCCAAGCAGCAGCCGCTGCAGGGCGCCTACCTGGTGGTGGTCGACTACCTGTAAGCGCCGTTGAGGGCCGGCGGCGTTACGCCGGCTGAGGCAGCTCGAAAACCTGGCGCAGGTAGGCCAGGTAACCCGGGTCGTCGCACATGCTCTTGCCCGGCGAATCGCTGAGCTTGGCCACCGGCTGGCCATTGCAGCGGACCATCTTGATGACGATGTTGAGCGGCGTCGGCCCCAGATCATTGGTCAGGTGCGTGCCGACGCCGAACGCGACCTGGCAGCGCCCGCGGAAGTAATCGTACAGGCGCATCACCTTGGCAATGTCCAGCCCGTCGCTGAACACCAGCACCTTGCTGCGCGGATCAACCCGGCGCTGCTGGAAGTGCGCCAGCATGCGGTCGCCCCAGTCGAACGGATCGCCGGAGTCGTGGCGCACGCCGTCGAACAGCTTGCAGAAATACATGTCGAAATCGCGCAGGAACGCGTCCAGGCCCACCACGTCGGACAGCGCGATGCCGAGGTCGCCACGGTATTCGCGCGCCCACGATTCCAGCGCCGCCACCTGCGAATCCCGCAGGCGCGGGCCCAGTGCCTGGAACGCCTGCAGGTACTCGTGCGCCATGGTGCCGTGCGGGGTCATGCCGTACAGGCGGGCGAAGTGCACGTTGCTGGTGCCGACCAGCTGCGGGCCGAGGGCGTCGCGCAGCAGCGGCAGCAGGCGCGCATGCCAGTCACGCGAGTAGCGGCGGCGGCTGCCATAGTCGGCAATGCGGCACTGCTCGAAGCCGGGGGTATCGCGCAGCAGTGCGGCCTTGGCCTGCAGGCGGCGCTCACCTTCGGCGAAGTCGGCCGTGGTGGTGTTGCGGAACCACACTTCGTTGATGATCGCCAGCAGCGGCACTTCGAACAGGATGGTGTGCAGCCACGGGCCGGTGATGTCCAGCTCGATCTCGCCAGGCACGGCCGTCGACGCGCGCAGGTGGATGTACTTGCGGTCCAGATGGAACAGGCCGAGGAAATCGGCGAAGTCCGGCTTCACGAAGCGCAGGCCGCGCATGTAGTCCAGTTCCGCGTCGCTGAAACGCAGGCTGCACAGGTGGTCGATTTCTTCGTCGATCTGGTCGATGTAACGGGCCAGGTCGATGCCGGGGGTGCGGCACTTGAACCGGTACTGCACCTGGGCGCCGGGGTGCTGGTGGAGCACCGCCTGCATCATGGTGAATTTGTACAGGTCGGTGTCGAGCAGGGACTGGATGATAGGCATGGGGCGGATTATGCGCCCGGCGGAGTGAACCGTGGGCGCGCCCGCCTTCCGTAGGGCCGAGCCACGCTCGGCTGGAGCGTTGCCTGAGCCGCGCGTGGGCCCGGTGCTACAGCGACCTGCGCAGCAGGCGCGGCACCAGCATCAGCGCGTGTGCCCAGATCGCGGCCCACACCGCAGCCCGCACCGGCAGCGGACGCTGCCCGGCTTCGAACTTCTGGAAATAGCGCCACAGCCCCCTGTGCTTGTGCCACTCCACGAAGAACGGTCGCGAGCGGCTGGAGACACCGCGCACATGGGTAACCTGCAGATCATTGGCGATGGCCACCACCGCACCGGCCTGGCGTGCGCGCCGGCACAGGTCCAGGTCCTCGGCATGCAGCCGGTAGCCCGCGTCCCAGCCGCCGATACGGTCGAACAGCGCGCGCGGCATCATCAACAGCGCGCCGGACAGTGCCGGCACCCGCTGCAGTGCCTGGTGCGGGTCGCGCGCCACCGCCAGCTTCGAGCCCTTGCCGGGCGAGCGCAGCATCATCAGGAAATCCGGATCGCGGCGACGCACCGCCTCGTCGGCATGACCCTGCTCGTCCACCTGTTCGACGCCCAGCAGGCAGTCACCCAGCGCTTCGGCCCGGCGGCGCAGCTCGGCCAGCGTGCCCGGCTCGACCATCAGGTCCGGGTTGATGAAGGCCAGCCACGGGCTGTGCGAGTCGGCCACGCCCTGGTTGTTGGCGGCGGCGAAGCCGGGATTGTCCGGGTTGCCGACGAAGCGTACGCGGGCATCGTGGCTGGCATGGCGCTGCACGATGTCCAGGGTGCCATCCAGCGAACCATTGTCGATCACCCGGATCTCGGCCACCTCCTCTGCCTGGCGCAGCCGCGAGAGGCAGGCATCGATGGTGCTGCCACTCTGGTAGGTGACGACGATGGCGGCAATGGCTGCATTCAAACGGGGAACTCCTACGCGGACGGAACGAACAGGTCGCCCTGTTCCCGCGGCATTATCGCCTGCCGCATGCGCTGCTGCAGGTCGGCACGCAGCCCGTGCAGCGGATCATGCATCAGGAAGTCGGCCAGGCGCGGCACCCAGGCCGGCCAGCGCGCCGCCAGCGCTTCCAGATCACCGTCGCGGCTGACCGCCTCCCCTGCCCGGCTGACGAAGGCGGTCTCGCACAACACATTGCGCCACCCCAGGCCAGCCATGCGCAGGCTGAGATCGACCAGCGCGGCATTCCAGCCCGCATAGCTCTCCACGTCCAGGCCACCGGCACGACGGCGCGCGTTGCCGCGCACCAGCACCGCATGGGTGACTGCAGAAGGCAGTTCCGGATGCAGCGTCGGCAGCGTGGCGCAGGTCTGCGCAAGCACCGCAGGGTCATGGGGTTCGGGATTGATCTCGCCCAGCCGTGGCCACGCCGCAGTCTCGCCGGCGTTGCACCAGGGCGTCGCGGTGGCGATGGAGGCATCGCGGGCGAAGGCGTCCTGCAGCTGCTGCAGCCATCCCGGCGCGGGCACGCTGTCCGGTGCGAGCACGGCCACGTCCAGGCCATCGCAGGCGCGCAGCATTTCGTCCAGATGGGCAACTTCGCCCAGTGGCCGCGCGCGCCGGGTGTATTCGGCCTGCAACGGCGTATGTGCCAACCAGTGTTCGACCACGGCCTGCGCACGCGGCCCGGTCTGCGCATCATCGGCCAGCCAGACCGCGGTGCCCGGCGCCGTGCCGGCATCCAGCGCGGCCAGGCAGCGGTCGAGCGCGGCATCGTCCACGCACAGCGGCAACAACACGATCGCCCCCATCCCGCCTCCGTGGTTGTCGGTGGCCACAGCGTAGCACCGGGCGGGTATCGGCCGGGTTGCACCCGCAGCCCGGCCGTAAACCCCTTACTTCTTCGCGCGCGGCTGGTTCAGCGGCTCCATCGCACGGAAGCGCTTGCTGTACTCGTCGGTCAGGTTGCGCGACTCCTGGTTGTTGCGGACGATGGTCGGCGTCAGCAGCACGATCACTTCCGAACGACGGCTGGTGCGCGTCTTCTGCCCAAACAGCGCACCGACCACCGGAATCCTGCTCAGGCCCGGAATGCCGCTGCTGCCATCGGTGGCCGAGTCGGTGATCAGGCCCGCCAGCATGATGGTGTCGCCACTCTGCACCGCTGCTTCGGTGGACAGCTTCTTGGTCGAGATGCGCGGGTTGCAGTTGCGCTCGGTGGGGTTGCAGCTGTCGGGCACGTCCGAGGCGCTGCTGACTTCCTGCACGATGTCCAGGAACACGGTGCCGTCGCGGGTCACGCGCGGGCGCACCTTGAGGATCACGCCGGTGTCGATGTACTGCACCGAGCTGTAGGTGCTGGTGCCCACGCCGGTGTTCACCGTGGTGGTGTTGATCGGCACCTTGTCGCCCACGTTGAGCGTGGCCTCGGCGTTGTTGCGCACGAACACCGACGGCGTCTGCAGCAGGCGCAGGTCGGTCACCTTGTCCAGCGCACTGACCACCGCGGCCGCGTTGTGGCCGGTGAAGGCCCAGCCGACGCCGTCGTTGCCGGTGACGCCGCCGGCGAAGGTGTTCCACGAACCACCTGCAGCCGGCGGCAGGGTCAGGCCCGCCAGGGCTCCGGTGAGCGCGCGACCGGCCACGGCATTGTCGAAGAACCAGTTCACGCCGTACTTCAGGTCGCCGGTCAGCGCGACTTCGGCCACCTGCGCCTCGATGTGCACCTGCAGCGGCATCACGTCCAGCTTCTCGATCACCTCGCGGATCGAGCGCCAGGCCTGCGGGCTGGACCGCACCAGCAGGGTGTTGGTTTCCTCCACCGCCGATACGCCGACGCGGTCACCTTCCACCTCCAGGCTGACGCTGACGTTGCCGGGCTGGCGCTGCGGCAGGTTCAGGCTGCCATTGCCGCTGCCGCCGCTGCCACTGGTACCGCCCAGCGTCGAGCCCAGGGTGCTGCTGGTGGTATCCATGCCACGATCGCCGTCACTGCCCAGCTGCGACGGGATCGCCCCCGGCGCGAGCGAGGCCGGGCTGGAACCGCCCCGGTTGCCACTGCTGGCAAAGGCCTCGCTGAGGCGCTCGGCCAGGTCGCGCGCCTTGATGTAACGCAGTTCGTAGGAGAACAGGCGGGCACTGCCGCCGGCGGTGTCGATGCGGTCCAGCCACTGCTGGATCTGGTCCAGGTAGCGCACCTGCGGGGTGATCACCAGCACGGCGTTGGCGTTCTCCAGCGGCAGGAAGCGGAACATGCCGGCGCTGGGGGTCTTGCTCTCTTCACCAAACACCTTTTCCAGGTCGGCAGCGACCTGCTCGGCCTTGCCCGACTGGATCGGGAACACGCCCACCGACATGCCCGACAACCAGTCGACATCGAAGATCTCGACGGTGCGCAGGTAGTTTTCCAGCTCGGCGCGGGTACCGCCGAGGGTGATCACGTTGCGCCCGCTGTCGACGTTGACGATGGCGTTGGGGCGCGCATACGGCTCCAGCACCTTCTTCATCTCGGCGGCGGAAATGAACTGCAGCGGGACCACGCGCACCTCGAAGCCGCGCGCGCTGGCGGCCGGCGCGGTGCTCGGTGCCACCGTGCCGGCCAGGGCCTGGTCGGCGGCGACGATGTTGTAGCGCCCGCCGCTGTAGACCATGCGCGCGTTGTTCCAGCCCAGCACCATCTCCAGCAGGTTCAGCGCCTGCGCCGGCGAGACCGGCTTGGGCGTGGCCAGGGTGACCGTGCCCTGCACGCCCGGTGCGATCACGTAGTTCTGGCCCAGCATGTCGCCGAGGATGGCCTTGACCACCGCATGCAGGGATTCGCCTTCGAAGTTGAAGGTGGCCTCGCCGGTGCTGGCGCCATGCAGCGCCGGTGCCGGGGCGCGCGCGGCCTCACGGTTGATCATCGTGCCGGTGCCACGGCGGATCACCGCCTGCGGCGCGCCCTGGCTCTCGCGGGCGGCATCGGCGACGCCATCGGCCGCCTGACCGGCGCCGGCGCTGGGCGACAGGTTGCCGTTGCGCTGCACGTGCGGCGCGGACACCGTACTGCAGCCGACCAGCAGCGCGAGGGCAAAGGACCAGGGAAGAAAACGCAGGTTCATGCATTCACTCTATCGGTTGGTGCCATCGCCCGGGGGTGGCGACGGTTGTTGCTGCTGTTGCTGCAGCTGGCGACGGCGGGCCTGGATGCGTTCGCGGATGGCCTGCATCTGCGCTTCGCTGGGCCCGTTGGTGTTGGCCGGTGGCGTGTTCGTGGGTGCGGCCGCCGCGGCGGCGGCAGCGGCATTGCCGCTACCGCGCTGTGCACTGACCCCCGGTGCAGCGACCGTCGCTGCGGGGGGCTGCACCGGTGGCGGTGCCCCGCTGCCCGGCGCTGGCGGCACCGCGCCATTGGCACCCCGCAGCACGGTCGGCGGCTCTCCGCCCTGGCCGTTGAACACCGCCAGTTCAAGGACCTGGTTGCCACCGGGGCCGATCACGGTCGCCTGCCGCGGCTGCAGCGCCACCAGCTGCCAGCCGTCCACGGCTTCGCCGTTGAGGCGCAGCCGCAGCGAGCGGTTCTGCTCGGTGGTGAAGGTGGCCATGCCGAAGTCGCCGGTCAACAGCACGCCGGTCAGGCGCAGCGCGGCACTGGCCGCCGGTTCGCTGCCACCCAGCAGGTACGGGCGCGGCCTGCGGTCTTCGGCGAACAGCGGGCGCTCGGCGATTGCGCTGTAGCTGTCGGCGCTGGCCATGCGCTCGGCCGCCAGCGGCGGCAATGATGGCAGCGCAGGCGCGGCGTCGGCATCACCGCCGGCACCGGGCAGATGGCTGCCCAGCCCGAAGCCGGTGGCCAGCCAGACGGCGGCGGCCCAACCGGCCAATGCCAGCAGGAAGCCGGTGCGCAGGCTGATCTGTTCACGTTTCATCGGCCACCTCCTGCCCTTCGGACGGGGCGGCCGGCGGCGGCGCAGGGGTCGCCTCCGCCGGCGAAGGCAGCACTGCGGGCGCTGCGGCAGGCGTTGTCGCCGCGCCGTCGGCGGCGGCGCCCGGCAGCAGGTAGCCGGCCAGCTCGAACGACACGTCCAGGCCCAGCCCCGATTCATTCGGCGATTGCTGGAAACGCTGCGCGATCAGGTTGAGGTTGTCGACGAACAGGCGTGGGCTGCCGGTTTCAAGGCTGTGCAGCACGGTGGCCAGTTCGGCCACGCCGCAGCGCAGCCGCACCTGCATCGCGACACGCACGAACTCGGCATCGCGGCGGTTGTCGGCCAGCGGCGTGCGGTTGCTGATGGTGCAGCTACGGTTGCCCGGGCTGGCCATCGCCACGGCATCCTGCAGGCGGGCACCCAGTGCGGCGGCAGCGGCTTCGGCCGTGGCTTCGCGCAGGAAGCCCGGCCGCTGCTGCAATGCCTCGCGGGTGGCACGCAGGCGCTGTTCGATCTGCGGCCGCTGCTGCAGCTGCGCCTGCACGCGCGCCTCGCGCTCGCGCAGCGCGGCGACATCGGCATCGATCGCACGCAGCGGCTGTGTGAACCATGGGTGCACCAGCAACAGATACGCCACGCCGAGCACGGCCAGCAGCAGTGCCAGCGCCAGCCAGCGGTCACGGCGTGCGCTTGGCATCGGCATCGGCCGCCTCCGGGCTCGGTGCCGCGGCCGGCAAGGGCTGCAGCTCGGCGGTCATGGTGAAGCGGTCACGGCCACTGGCGGCGCCATCGGCCTGCAGCACCCCGGTCAGGTTGACCTTGCGCCACTGCGGTGCATCCTGCAGCAGCTGCACCAGCTGCGATGCCTCGCGGCTCAGGCCGATCAGCTGCAGGTTGTTGTTCTCGATCGCCAGCTTTTCCAGATAGGTGCCTTCCGGCAGGCGCCGGGTCAGTTCATTCCAGATTTCCACGGTACCGGCGCGCTGGCTGCTCTGTTTCTCCAGGAACGCGGCACCATCGATCAGCGCCTGCAGCTGCGCGCGTTCGCTGGCCACGCCACGCGCACTGCGCGCGCTGCGCTCGACCTGCTCACGCAGCGCGTCGGCGGCAGCCCGGCGGTTGTCCAGCAGCTGCACTGCTGCCAGCACCAGCATCACCGCTGCCGCTACCGCCAGCAGCAGGTTCCAGCGCCGCATCGGGTCCGGACGCACCTGGCGCTGCGCGGGCGGCAGCAGGTTCACCTGCAGCACGTTGCCCTGTACATCGATGGCATCGACACCGGCCAGTGCGTCGGCCCACGAGCCCACCCCAGTGCGCCATGCGTCCAGCTGCCGCAAGGGCCACGCCACCAGTTCGACCTGCAGCTGGCCTTCGCCGGCCGCGCCCAGTTCACGCACGTCATAGCTGACCTGGGACGCTTCGAACGGCGTCTGCCGGTCGATCTCGAAACCGACCACCGCGCGCAGGCGATCGGCCGCGGCGGCGGGCAGGCGCAGGGTACGCCGCAGGACGTCCGTCGCCGGCAGCAGCCACACCCGCGGCAGAGTACGCAGGCGGGGCTCCAGCACGCGGTCCAGGTCCGCCGGCGACAGCGGCCACGGCAGGCGCGCCACCGCTTCGCGTCGCTCACCGGCCTCGCGCCAGACCTGCAGCTCGCCCCCCTGCTGCTGCAACAGCAGGCGTGCCTGGCCCCAGCCCAGCGCCCATTGCCAGCGCACCGGCACCCAGGCCAGCAGCGACTGACGCCACCAGCGCAGGAAACGGCCCGCGCCCGGGCCGATCCGGCCCTGCACCTGCCGCAGACTGTCCTGCCACGCCGTCATCTTGCTGTCATTCCCTGCTCCCAGCGAAGCACTGTGTAAGTCCGCCCGGGAACCCCACCCGAGCCACTGCGTACCACTGCCTGCACCACCGACCTGCGTCCACTGCTGTCGATGGCACTGGACTCGATACTATAGGTGCCGCTGCTGCTGGCAAGCGTTGTCGTACCGCCAGCGGAATCTGCATCACGCTCCTGCTGTGCGCGCTGCGCCATCACACTGTCCGCATCCAGGCCCAGCGCGGTCAGCACCGGTGCGCTGGCGAACTGCGGATCCGGGCGTGCCTGGCGGCTGTACAGGGTCAGGTGCGGCAGCATCGCCCGGTACAGCGGGCCGCGCATGCCCAGCACCCGCTGCAGCTCGCCCAGGGTCTCGAAGCGCTTGTTGCGGGGGCCGTAGGGCAATCCGGCTGCGGCGTAGTCCGGCGCTTCGGCGCCACCGCCCGGTTGCAGCAGGCTGTCCTCGTCGCGCCAGTCGATGATCGCCCCGGCCAGCTGCCGGGCCTGTGCATCATCTTCGCCCAGCGCCTTGAGGAAGGCGGTCAGCAGCGCCGCATCGGCCAGATTCAGGTTGATCTTGCCGCTCTCGTCCAGCACCTTGATCTCGATGCTGGCGTCGTCGAACTGCCAGCGGTAGGTACGGCCATCGGCACGCCAGGGCGCGCGTTGCGGATCGGCCGACAGCCGCAGCAGGGCATATTCAAGGCCGGCGCGCGCACGCTCCTCCCCGCGTGCGTCGTCATCCAGCACGCGCTGCTGCAGGTGTTCGACCCGTGCGCTCAGCGCGAATGCACCGACCAGCGCCGTCATCAACGCGATCAACCACAGCACCAGCACCAGTGCCGCCCCGCCCTGCCGGCTCATCGTGCGCCTCCACTGCCACCGGCACGCAGCGCCACCACCAGCGGCGGCCACGGCGTGCCGCGGTTCGGCACGATCTGGATTTCCACCAGCATCGGCAGGCGGCGGGTGTCATCCCAGCGCGGCAGCCAGTCGGTCACCTGCCCGGTGCTGACATCGATGCCGCGGTAGCGCAGCTGCACCGACTTCAGGTTCTGCGCCAGCACCTCCGGCGGGCGCGGCGGATTCTCGGCGATGCGCTCGCCCTCCTGCAGCAGCACCAGGTCCAGCAGCAGGCGCTGTTGGCCACCGCGTCCGTCCACCTGCAGCGCGTGCAGGTAGGGTCCGCCACGGCCGAGGTAGCCCGGCAGGTCGGCGGCGAACAACATGCGTTGCTCTTCGCCCTGGAAGAAAACCGGTTCGCGGGTGGGGTCCGGGGCTTCCAGCGGAGTGCGCAGCGCGCCCGCCAGCTGCCTGCGCAGCAACGACTCGACCGCGCGCATGCGTTCGCTCTCGGCGGCGATCTGCTCGCCGCGCTGGCTGACCGCCATCGCCGAGCGCACGCTGGCAAAGGCCAATGCCAGGCCGCCAGCCAGCAGCACCGTCGCCAGCATCACTTCGACCAGGGTGAAGCCCGCGGCGCGCTGCTTCATCGCGCGTTCTCCAGGTCGGGCGGCAACAGGCGCAGGCTGCGCCAGTGCAGTTGTTCGCGCTCGCTGTCGCCCCAGCGCACCTGCAGCTGCAGCTCGGCCAGCCATGGGGTCCCCGGTGACGTGGCCTGCACGACGTTGCCGGCGCGTGGTTCGACCCACGGCTGGACCTGCAGCTCCCAGTGATAGCGCCCCTGTTCCCAGTCCCCCTGCTGGCTGCCCACCTGCAACGGCGTGTCGACGCCGGCCTGGGCCAGCAGTGACTGTGCATGCAGCACCGCGCGCGTGCGCAGTTCGGCGTCACGCACCTGTTTCGCGCCACCGGACAGGCTGCCCAGCAGCAGGGTCAGCGCCAGGCCCAGCAGGGCGAAGGCGATGATCACTTCCAGCAGGGTGAAGCCACGCGCGCGCCGCTTCATGGCGCCCGCCAGGGCCCGGAGCGGACCTCGCCGGTGAGCCAGCCGACGTCGATGCGCCACTCGGCGCCGTCGCGCTGCAACCGGATGCGGCCGCCGCTGGAGCCGCCATCGGGATGGAACTCGATCACGCCCTGCCCCGGTGCCGTGGCCAGCTGCGCGGCACCTTCGAACTGCACCTGCAGTTGTGCCGGCACCTCGCCCTGGCGCTGGTTGGCTCCCTCCCAGCGCCGCCGCGCCGGCTCGATCACGAAGCGCTGCGGCTCACCACGGGAAATCGCCTGCGCGCGCACCATGCGCAGCTGGTTGGCGATGTCCTTCCCGGCGCCGCGCAGCTGCATGCCGGCGAACCCTCGTGACAGGCCGGCAGCGGTGATCAGGCCGATCGCCGCGATCAGCGCGATCACCAGCAGCATCTCCAGCAGCGACAGGCCCGCCGCGCGCCTGCCGGGCAGGCGCGGGTGCGGCACCCGGCGCGGCAGGAAAGGCGTCATGCGCGGTTACGGCTGGTAGCGGATATCGGCGTCGACGCTGCTGCCACCGGCCTTGCCATCCTTGCCCAGGCTGACCAGCTCGTACGGCTGGCCTTCGCCGGGCGCGCGGTATTCCAGCGCGTGGCCCCACGGATCATTCAGGTCGGCCGGCTTGGCGTACGGGCCGAGCCAGCCGCCGACGCCGGCCGGCGCGGTCACCAGGTCATTGAGCGTGCCGGGCAGCTTGCCGGTGTCGATCTGGTAGTTGTCGATCTTGGAGGCGACGGTCTGCACCTGCGCCTTGGCGATGTTGGCCTTGCCACGGTCGGCACCGCCCAGCACGCGGCTGGCAACCAGGGTCAGCACCGCGCCGATCAGCACGATGACGATGATGATCTCCAGCAGGCTCATGCCCGACTGGTTGCGCGCGGCGGCGAAGGAAAGGCGGATCGGTCGGCGACTGGCAATCATGGACGGTCCTTTCAGTTGCGGAGTGTCAGGGTTGCGGAGCGTGCCATCGTCAACCGATGGCATTGGTCAGGTCATACAGCGGCACCAGCACGGCCACGATCACCGCACCGACCACCGAGGCCAGCACCAGGGTGATCGCCGGCACCATCGCCGCCAGCATGCGGTCGATGCGCCGGGCGCTGTCCTGTTCGAAGGTATCGGCGGCTTTCAGCAGCATGGTATCGAGCGCGCCGGATTCCTCGCCGACCTGGATCATCTGCAGCGCCAGGCGCGGGAACCGCTTGCCGCGCGACAGCGCCAGCGACAGGCCGGCACCGTTCTTCACTTCATCGGCGGCCGTTTCGACGTCGGCGGCCAGCGCACGGTTGCCCAGCACGTTGCGCGCGATGCCCAGCGCACCCAGCAGCGGCACGCCATTGCGCAGCAGTGTGCCCAGCGTGCGCGCCAGCCGGGCGGTTTCCAGCTCGCCGATGAGGCGGCCGATGCCACGCCGCTGCAGCAGCCAGCCATCCAGCGCCAGACGGAACGCCGGTTGCCGCGCCTTGCGCTCGAAGAACAGCACCAGCACGCCGGGCACCACTAGAAGCAGCACCCACCAGTCGCGCACGAACAGGCCCAGCTGCAGCACTGCGTTGGTGAACCACGGCAGCGCCACGTCCAGGCTTTCGTACATCTGCGCGAACTGCGGCACCACGTAGCCGAGCAGGAACAACAGCGCGCCACCGACAACCACCAGCAGGATCGCCGGATAGACCAGTGCGTTGATGACCTTGCCCTGCAGCGCACGGCTGCGCTCGAGGTAGTCGGCCAGGCGCTGCAGGGTTTCATGCAGGCTGCCACCGGCCTCGCCGGCACGCACCATGTTGACGTACAGGCGCGAGAACAGCCCATGCTGGCGTTCCAGCGCGGTGGACAGGGGCGCGCCGCCGCGCACCACGTCGCGGATGTCGGTGATCGCGCGGCGTGACCGTTCGTCCTCGGGCAACCCCAGCAGGATCGACAGCGCGCGATCCAGTGGCTGGCCGGCACCGAGCAGGGTCGCCAGCTGCTGGGTGAACTGCAGCAATGCGGCACCCTGCAGCGGGCGCTGCTGCAGCAGGTTGCGCCAGCTGCTGCCGCCGATCGCGCCGGCGTCGGCCAGCTGCGTCTCCATCGGCAGGTGGCCCTGGTCCTGCAGGCGCGCGATCAGCTCGGCCTCGCTGGCCGCTTCCATCTGCCCGTCGAAGACCTCGCCATGCGGGTTGAGCGCCTTGTAGCGATAGTTCGGCATGTCAGCCCCGGCGTCCTGCGCGCATCAGCTTTCCTCGGTCACGCGCAGCACTTCCTCGATGGTGGTCTGCCCGCTCAGCGCCTTGGACAGGCCATCTTCGTACATCGTGCGCATGCCGGCCTCGCGGGCGATGCGTTCGATCTCGCCCATGCCATCGCGACGCATCACCGCACGGCGAAGCGCATCGTTCATCACCAGGAATTCCATGATGGTGGTACGCCCCAGATAGCCGGTCGGCGCCAGCGCAGACGGCTTGGGGCGGTACAGATGGATCGGCCCTTGCGGCTGCAGGCGGCGCAGTTCGAACCGTTCGATCTCCTCCGGCGAGGCTGCGTAGCGCTCGGCGTGGGTGGGCTCCAGCCGGCGTACCAGGCGCTGGGCCAGGATGCCGTTGATGGTGGAGGTGAGCAGGTAGTCTTCCACGCCCATGTCGAGCAGCCGGGTGATGCCACCGGCCGCATTGTTGGTGTGCAGGGTCGACAGCACCAGGTGACCGGTCAGTGCCGACTGGATCGCAATGCGCGCGGTTTCCAGGTCGCGCATTTCACCGATCATGATGATGTCCGGATCCTGGCGGACGATGCTGCGCAGCGCATTGGCGAAGTCCAGGCCGATCTGCGGCTTGGCCTGGATCTGGTTGATGCCCTCGATCTGGTACTCGACCGGGTCTTCGACCGTGATGATCTTGACGTCGGCAGTGTTGAGCTGGCTCAGCGCGGTGTACAGCGTGGTGGTCTTGCCCGAACCGGTCGGGCCGGTCACCAGCAGGATGCCATGCGGCTGTTCCAGCACTTTGCGGAACTGCGGCAGGAAGGCGTCGGTGAAACCCAGCCGATGGAAATCGAACACCACTGTCTCGCGGTCGAGCAGTCGCATCACCACGCTTTCGCCGTGCGCGGTCGGCACGGTGCTCACGCGCAGGTCCAGTTCCTTGCCCTGCACGCGCAGCATGATGCGGCCGCCCTGCGGCAGGCGCCGTTCGGCGATGTTGAGCCGGGCCATGATCTTGATGCGGCTGATCACCGCGGCAGTGAGGTTGGCCGGCGGGCTTTCGCCCTCCACCAGCACGCCATCGACGCGGTAGCGGACCTTCAGCCGGCTCTCGAACGGTTCGACATGGATGTCCGAGGCGCGCAGCTCCACCGCACGCTGGATCACCAGGTTGACCAGGCGGATCACCGGCGCTTCCGACGCAAGATCGCGCAGGTGCTCGATATCGTCGACGGCACCGCCCTCGCCATCGGCGGTTTCCACGATCGCCCCCATCGCGCTGCGGCCCTGGCCGAACCAGCGCTCGACCAGATCATCGATCTCCGCGCGCATGCCCAGCACCGGCGTCACCGGGACCCCCAGCGCCAGCTGCACGGCCTGCTGCGGATAGGCGTCATGGGCATCGGCCAGCCACAGCCGCACCCCGTGTTCATCCAGTTCCAGCGGGCACACGTGGAACTGCTTGAGGAAACGCAGCGACAGCGGCAGCCCCTCGGCCAGCGCCTGCGGCGGCGCTTCAGGCACCTGCTTGCCCTCCAGCAGCGGCAGGCCCAGCACTTCGGCGCTGGCCAGCGCCTGGTCGCGTTCAGACACCAGGCCCAGCCGCACCAGCAGGCCCAGCAGGCTGCCGCCGGCCTCGGCATGCAGCGGCCGCGCGCGCGCCAGGTCGCCTTCCTTGAGCCGGCCGCGTGCCAGCAGCGCATCGAGGATGCGGCCTTCGGCGTCGTCGGTAACGGGTGCAGCGAGCGCGTTCACATGACTCTCCTGTCAATCGGCCCGACTTTAGCAGTTAAGCCGTGATTTCCGCTGCCCCGCGGCCACCTTTCGTAAAAAGACGAAGCCCGTCACACAGGGTGACGGGCGTCGGCCGTTCAACTACGACAACGGGTGCTTACTGCGTGGCGAGAATGCTCACGCCGTTGTATGCCGCTTCGCCCACCACCTTGATGTAGTAGGTGCCCGCGACCGGCTTGTTCACCCGCACCGTTTCGGACGTGCCAGGGCGGGTCGACTTGGCGTCGTTGTCGCTGGCACTCGGCTCGCGTCCCTGGGCGATGTAGACCGAGACGTTGCCGGTACCGCCGTAGGTGATCACGCTGAGCTGCTTGCCGGCGGCCGCCTCGAAGCTGTACAGGCGGCTGCTGCCGGCCGCACCGTTCAGGCCCCCCACGGCGGCCTTGTTGGTGAGCGGCGTCGCCACCGGCCCGCAGTTCTCGGTGCACGGCTCTTCCAGCGCCTTGGCCAATGCCGCCTTGGCATCAACAATGCCGGTACCGATCGGGGTGGCAGCCGGGATGCTGACCGGGAAGGGACGCGCGGTCTCCTTCAGCAGCGTGCGCATCGCCGCCGGGGCCAGCGGATCCTTGCCCTTGGCGATCAGCGCGCTCTGCACCAGCGCAGCGACCGCTGCCACGTGCGGCGACGCCATCGACGTGCCGCCCATGCCCATGTAGCTGTAGCTGCCCGACTGCGGGGTGGTGGCCGCATCCGAACCGGACTGCCAGATGTAGCCACCCGGGTTGCCGTCCACGCTGCCACCGCCGCCGGGGCCGGACAGGTCCACGCGCGTGCCGTAGTTGGAGTAGTAGGTGATGCCGCCGGTGATACGGGTGGCGCCCACGGTCACCACGCCATCGCAGCTGGCCGGACGGTACTTGGATGCGTTGTCGGTCTCGTTGCCGGCGGCCACCACCACGGTGGTGCCGCGTGAGATCGCGCCGTTGATCGCGTCCTGGTAGGTCCCGTCACAGCTGCCGCTGCCGCCGAGGCTCATGTTGATGATCTCGGCCGGGTTGGCATTGGCGGGCACGCCCGCCACGGTGCCGCCGGACGCCCAGGTGATGGCGTCGGCGATATCGGAGAGGTAGCCACCGCACTTGCCGAGCACGCGGACCGGCAGCACCTTGGCCTTGTGCGCGACACCGGCCATGCCGACGCCGTTGTTGGTCTGCTCGGCCACGGTGCCGGCCACATGGGTACCGTGCCAGGAACTGTCCTCGGCGACCGAGCCGGTGTAGCACTCGTTGTCGTTCTCGACCCAGTCGCCATAGTCCTGCGCGCCCGGCACGCGATCGTTGGTGGCACGGCGCGACGTCTCGGCATCGCTGATGAAGTCGTAGCCTTCCAGCAGGTTGCCGACCAGGTCCGGGTGCTGCGGCAGGATGCCGGTGTCGAGCACGGCCACCACCACGCCCTCGCCCTGCGATACATCCCACGCGGACGGTGCGTTGATGCCACCGGTGGCGTTGTGCAGGTGCCACTGGTACTGCTGGTAGTACGGATCGTTCGGTGCCAGCGCCGGCTGCACGTCACCGGCACGCAGCTCGGTGCGGCGCAGCTTCACGTCGGCTTCGGCGTACTGCACGGCCGGGTCGGCCTTCAGTTCCTTCAGCACGCGCTGCAGTTCCGCAGGCGCCAGGCGCCCCTGCAGGCGGATCAGGTCGGCACCGACGCCGAGCCTGCGCACGACCTGCGGGCCAAGCGTGCTGGCGCGGGCGGTGCCACCGGACAGGCTGGCGCGGGTCAGCGCGGACTGCACGGTGGACAGCTTGGCCGAACGGTCGCCCGCCGCAGCGGTGCCAGCACGGTACTTGACGATGATGCGCTCGGCGCCCGGCTCGGCGGTGCTGGCCTGGCGCACCGGTTCACGGGTCGGCAACCCGGCGGCGTGGACGGCACCCACCGCGGTCATCGACAGCACGGCGGCGGCAAGCACATTGATGCGAAGGTTCTGCTTCTTGATCACGTCGAATTCCTCTTCTGGGTCATGGATCGAACCAACACTGCGGCCATCATTCCTTGACGACTCCCGGCCGGCCCAGCCGGGATTGCCGTGACCTCCCCCCAGGCCCTCGTTGCAGGTGATGCGCCGGCGTGGGTGGCCGCCGGCGCGATGGACGGGCTTACCAGCCGAAGCCGGCGCCCACGCCGACCGAGCTGTCATCGCTGCTGAAGGCGCCGCCGAAGGTGACCGTGGCGCGATCGCTGATCGCGCGCTGGTAACCCAGTGACAACGCCGATTCGCCGCCCTGGAAACCGATGCCGACACCGACCCGGTTCTGGGTGCGGATGCCCGCGGCACTGGTGGCCATGTTGAGCATCGCCGCGCTCATCGCGCCCTGGCGGTCGATGCGGCGATCCATGTGGCGCAGGCGTCCATCGATTTCGCCCTTGAACACATCGAAGCTGTCGGCGACGGCCTGCACGCGACTGTCGGTGTAGCTGTTCGCCGTGGCCACGCCCCGATCCAGCTGGTCCTTGTTGACGGCGTCAGTGGCGGTGGTGCCGGCGGCAACGTTGGTGACCTGGCGTTCGTTGCCTTCGCTGCCGACCGACACGGTGTTGGCACGGTCGGCGACCGAACCCTGGCCCAGTGCCACGGCATTTGCGGCCGTGGCGTTCGCACCCTGGCCAATGGCCGTGGACGACGCGCCGCTGGCGACGGCCCCCTCGCCCATGGCCACCGCGTTGGCGCCGGTCGCCGGGGTTCCGACCGGAATCCCGGCGCCCGCTGCGGCCACGGTCGGCGTGCCCTGCACGCGCGCGCTGCCTGCGGTCGACGCGGCCGGTGCGGCATCGGCTGCCGCGGCGGCATCTCCCAGGTTGGCCGAACCGTCATCCAGCGACGCACTCATTGCGCGCAGGCTGGCCGTGCTGGCGCGCGTGCCACCGGCGGTGCGGCGGTCGATCTCGCTCACCTTGCGGTCCAACGCACCCAGCGCATCGCCGACGTTGCTGTAGGTAGCGCCCTGGATCACATAGTTCGGTGCCACGAACACGCCTTGCATGCCGACGCTGGCGCCACCGCCGAGGAAGCTGGCGGCGTCACTGAGCGACTGGAACAGCTGCCCGCCATTGATCGCCTGGCGGCTGCCGGCGGCAATGCTGCCGGCGCCGACATTGTCGATGGTGGTGCCCTGGATGCCGGACAGGGTCAGGCGCTCACGGCTGGCATCGTCATAGCCGACCGCACTGGCCGCCGTGGTCTCGACCGTGGCGATGCGCGCATCGAAATCACCGACGCGGGTTTCCACGGCGCCGACGCGCTGGTTGGTGACATTGAGCTGGGAACCGGTGACCGCATCGGTACTGCCGGCCGCGATGCGGCCGTCGGCCACGTTGACGATGCGTCGGGTGGCCGGACCGGCGGTGCCGTTGCCACCGCCGACCGAGACCACATTGGCCTCCAGCGCGCGCGAACCGGCACCCAATGCCACCGAGTTGTTGCCGCTGGCGCCGCTGTTGGCGCCCAGTGCCAGCGCCGCGTTGCCGATGGCCGTGGCACCACTGCCCAGCGCATTGCTGCGGCTGCCACTGGCGTTGGCGTTGCCGCCGATGGCCACGGCATCGGCGCCGGTGGCACTGGCGGTACCCGAACCATTGGCCTTGAAGCGTTGGCCGACCGCATCGGCGGTGGCGGCCACTGCATCCAGCTGGCCCTTGTTCACCGCATCGGTAGCCTGCGTACCGGCCGCGACATTGGTCAGCTGGCGGTTGATCGCGCTGTGGGTCACGCCGGCAGCATCGACCCACTCCTGCGCGGCACCCACCGACACCGTGTTGGCGCGGTCGGCCAGCGAGCCCGCACCCAACGCGACGCTGTTGCCGGCGTCCTTGGTGGTCCAGGTGTTGCTGCCGAGCACCGTCGCGTTGCTGGCCTGCGCGTAGCTGTTGTAGCCGACCACGGTGGCGCCGTCTTCGGTGGCCCACGCCTCGCTGCCGATGGCGGTGGTGAACCGGCCAGCGCTGACGCTGGCGGCATCCTGTCCGGCCAGTGCATTGAAGCCGACCGCCACGCCGTTCAATCCGGTCGCGGCGTTGTTGCCCAGAGCGGTGCCGTACTCGCCCGCCTTGGCCTGCACGCCGAAGCCGGCGCCGGCGATCTCCGCGATGGTGCCCTGGCCCACCGCCGTGGACACGTCGGCGGCCTGCGCGGCACTGCCGATCGCGGTGCCGAAGAAGCCGGCGCTGGCGCCTGCACCAAACGCCGTGGCGCGCCAGCCACTGGCCTGTGCGAAGTTGCCGACTGCCGTGGTTTCGCGACCACCGGCGATCGCGCCGTAGCCCACTGCGGTGGCCGCCAGGCCGGCGGCCTCGGCCATGCCGCCGACAGCGGTCGCCCCGATGCCCTGCGACTGCGACTGCGCGCCGATCGCAATGCTGGCGGCGCCGCCGCTGCTGCTCTGTGCACCCAGTGCGACGGCGCCGCCTGCGGTGCTGCTGGCACCGCTGCCGATCGCCACACCCTGCTCGGCCGTGGCCAGCGCGTCGACGCCGACCGCCGTGGCATTGGCCGCGACCACCGTTGCGCCGCTGCCCACTGCGGTGGCGCCGTTGCCAATCGCATTGGCCGCGTTGCCAGCGGCGAGCGCATCGTCGCCCTCCACCCGTGCACCGGCTTCGCCATCGGCGTTGCCGCTGGCCTGGAACTGCCGGCCGGTCCTGTCGGCAACGCTGGCAACCGCGTCCAGCTGGCCCTTGTTCACCGCGTCGGTGGCCTCGGTGCCCGCCGCCACATGCGTCACCTGGCGCTCGCCGCCGGCGGTGCCCACGGCCACGGTATTGTCGCGCTCGGCCTTGGAGCCGGCGCCCAGCGCCACGCTGTTCAACCCACTGGCGGTGGCACTGGCGCCCAGTGCCGTGGCATCTGCCGCATCCGCCCACGAATTCCAGCCGATTGCGGTGGCGTAATCTTCGGTCGCCCAGGCGCCGGCACCGAAGGCCGCCGCGCCGGTGCCGCTGGCGCGCGACGGGATCAGGCCGAAGAAGGTGCTGCCACCGATGGCCACGCTCTCGGCGCCACTGGCTTCGCTGGACTGGCCGACCGCAACGGCACCACTACCGGCCGCCGCGGCACCGAAGCCGACCGCCGTGGTGTTGGCGCCACTGGCGGCCGAACCGTAGCCCAGCGCGGTGCCGAGGCGACCGCTGGCTTCGGCATAGCCACCGACGGCGGTGGTGCCATCGGCGGAGGCGGCACTGCGGAAACCACTGGCCAGTGCCTGCGTGCCGCTGGCATTGGATTCGGTGCCGGTTGCGGTGCTGTACGCACCGCTGGCCTGGGCCCGCGCACCCACGGCACTGGCCCCCAGCTCGCTGGCGCTGGCGCCGGTCCCGAGCGCGAGGCTGTCCTCGCCGGTGGCCTGTGCGGTGCTGCCCAGCGCCGCAGCGTTGTTGCCGGTGGCCAGCGCGTCGATGCCGACGGCGGTGGCGTTGGCCGCCAGTGCATTGGCACCGCTACCGAGCGCGGTGGCACCGTTGCCGATCGCGTTGGCCGCATCACCGGCCGCCAGCGCGTTGTCGCCCTCGACCAGTGCGCCGGTTTCACCGTCGGCGTTGCCACTGGCCTGGAATTGCCTGCTGGTCTTTTCCGCTGCGGCGGCGACGGCATCAAGCTGGTTCTTGTTGACCGCATCGGTGCCCTGCGTGCCAGCGGCCACGTTGGTGATCTGGCGGGTATTGCCACCGCCGCCGACCGACACGGTGTTGTCACGGTCGGCGATCGAGTCGGCGCCCAGAGCCACGCTGTTGGCCGCGCGCGATTCGGCGGCGTTGCCCAGCGCGGTGCTGTTGATGCCAGCCGACCAGGCGCCGCCACCGACGGCGGTGGAGTAGTTGCCCGATGCTTCGGTGGCCAGCACGCCGAACAGCGAGCCGCCGACGGCGACGCTGTTGGTGCCGGTCGCCAGGCTGCCCTGGCCGGTGGCCGTGCTGTAGGCACCCGAGGCTTCGGCGTCGCCGCCCAGCGCCACGCTGTTGGAACCGGAGGCATTGGCGAAGTTGCCGAAGGCAGTGGCGTTGAACGCCGAGGCCTGCGCGTAGCCACCGATGGCGGTGCTGTAGCCGCCGGTCGCTTCGGCACCGATGCCGAACGCGGCCGACGCAGTGCCGCTGGCGACGCTTTCGCTGCCGACCGCGGTGGCGCCGCTGCCACTGGCGTTGCTGAAGTAGCCCACCGCCACGGCTTCCTCGCCGGAAGCTTCGGACAGCACGCCATTGGCGGTGCTGCCGGCGCCGCTGGCGATGCTGGCGGCGCCGAACGCCGCACTCTGCTCGCCGCTGGCCTCGCTCTCCGCACCCTGTGCGGTGGCGTACTCGCCGGTCGCCTGCGCGTTGGCGCCGACGGCGCTGGCGTTGGCGGCACTGGCCAGGGCGTTGAAGCCCAGTGCCTGCGCGTTGGTGGCCAGCGCGTTGGCACCGCTGCCGAGCGCGGTGGCACCGTTGCCGATGGCATTGGCCGCATCACCGGCAGCCAGCGCGTTGTCACCGTCCACCAGGGCACCGGCCACGTCGTCGCCGTTGCCGCTGGCCTGGAAGAAGCGGCTGGTGGTGGTGGCGGTGGTCGCAACCGCGTCGAGCTGTGCCTTGTTCACCGCGTCGGTGGCCTGGGTACCGGCAGCGACGTTGGTCAGCTGGCGCTCGTTGCCGGCGCTGCCGACCGAAACGCTGCGGGCGCGGTTGGCAACCGAGCCGGCGCCCAGCGCGACGGCGTTGCTGGCACTGGCGTTGCTGCCGGCGCCGAGCGCGATCGCGCTTTCACCACCGGCGACCGTGTTGGTGCCGATGGCGATGCTGTTGACGCTGTTGCCGAGCGCCTGGAAGCCCAGCGCCACACTGTTGTCGCCATAGCCGAAGGCGCCCCGGCCGACCGCCGTGGCGCTGGCACCGTTGGCCCAGCTGTTGTAACCGATGGACGTTGCGCCGCTGCCACTGGCCCACGCCGCATTGCCGAACGCCGAGGCATTGGTGGCCGTGGCCCACGCACCGGAACCGAAGGCACTGGCGCCACTGGCCGTGGCCCAGCTGTAGCCACCGACGGCGGTGCTGTCGTCACTGCTGGCGAAGGCACTGTCGCCAACCGCAACCGCGTAGCCGCCGGTTGCTCGCGACGTGCCGCCAGCAGCGAAGCTGTTGTCCCCGCTGGCCTTGGCCGCATTGCCGAACGCGCTGCTGGCGGCGCCGGTGGCCTGTGCGCCGCTGCCCACTGCGGTGGCGTTGGCGACGGCGGTGGTGCCTACCTGCTGCGCCGTGCCGTCGGCACCGATGATCGGCTGGTTGTACTCGTCGTAGGCCTGGCCGAGGCCACCGATGGCAACACCGCCGTTGCCGGTGGCGTTGCTGTTGCGACCCACCGCCACGGCGTCGTCACCGATGGCCGAAGCGGCGGCGCCATGTGCAACCGCGCCGGCGCCGATCGCATTGCTCGACGAACCGGCCGCCACCGCGCCTTCGCCCTCGGCGAGCGCACCGGCATCACTGCCCGCTTCCGGCTGGGCCTGGAAGAAGCGCGCGGTGTTGTCCGCGGTACTGGCCACGGCGTCCAGCTGCGCCTTGTTCACTGCGTCGGTGGCTTCGCTGCCCGCGGCCACGCTGGTGATCTGCCGTTCGTTGCCGGCACTGCCCACGGCCACGCTGTTGGCGCGCACCGCTTCGGAATTCGCGCCAAGCGCGACGCTGTTGGCGCCACGCGCGGTGGCGTAGTACCCGACGGCCGTGCTCTGTGCACCGCTGGCCCAGGTCTGCGCGCCGAGTGCGCTGGCATTCTCACCCGGGGCGTAAGCGAAGTAGCCGACGGCGGTGGATTCCGCGCCGGAGGCTTCGGTCAGGCTGCCGTTGGCCACCGCGCGGTCACCGCTTGCGATGGCACCGGCGCCGACGGCCGTCGCCGCTTCGCCGCTGGCCTGGGTCTGCACGAAGAAACCCAGGCCCGGAATCAGGTCGGCCGGGCCACCGATGGCCACGCTGCTGGTGCCGGTGGCGTTGCTCTGCGTACCCAGCGCAGTGGAGTAATCACCGATGGCATTGGCGACCGCACCGAACGCGGAGGCCTGGGCACCGGCGGCATAGGCACCGACGCCGTAGGACGACGCCGCAAAGCCGCTGGCTTCGGCACTGGCGCCGACTGCGGTGCCACCGACACCGGCGCTGGTGGCGCCGGTGTCGACCGGCACGCCACCACTGGTGATCAGCGGATTGCCATCGGCATCCACCGCAGCACCACCGACAGCGACGCTGCCCGGGCCGTTCGCCTGCGCGTTGTTGCCGAACGCGGCGCTGTTCTGACCTGAGGCCAGCGCGTTGTTGCCCACCGCAGTCGCGTTCTGTGCGACGGCATTGGCGCCCGCGCCCACAGCGGTGGCGCCGTTGCCGATCGCGTTGGCCGCCTCGCCGGCCGCCAGTGCCTCGTCGCCTTCGGCCAGCGCGCCCGCGTCGCTGTTGCGGCTGCCCGTGGCCTGGAAGTGCCTGGCGGTGGCATCGGCCACGGCGGCCACGTCCTTCAACTGGCCGACATTGACCGCATCGGTGTCTTCGGTGCCCGCCGCGACGCTGGTGATCTGGCGGGTCAGGCCGTACTCGGCGGCACCGACGGACACCGTATCGACACGGTCGGCCAGCGAGCCGGCACCCAGCGCCACGCTGCCGGTGGCGACCGCCGCCGAGTTGGAGCCCAGCGCGGTGCTGTACTCACCCACGGCGGTGCTGAACGCACCCACCGCGATCGATGCTTCATTGGCGGCGGTGGCGCCACGGCCCAGAGCGGTACTGCCCGGACCCATCGCCACGGCACCGCCACCGACGGCAGTGGCGCCGTCGGCGCTTGCTTCGGACAACGCCCCCAGTGCGGTAGCCGCGCCGTTCTCGCTGGCGGCATAGGCGCTGGCGCCGACGGCGGTGTCACCGAGGCCGAACGCGGCCGCGCTCTGCCCGACCACCACGCTGGCGTCGCCGATGGCCAGGGCGCCCTGGCCGAACGCGCTGGCGCCCAGGCCGGCGGCAATGGCCTGGGTGCCGATGGCAGTCGTGGCGTTGGCCAACGCCTGTGCACCGGCACCGGCGGCCACCGCGCCCTGCCCGTCGATCTTCGCTGCGTCGCTGTCATCACCGGCACCATCGGCCTTGAAATAGCGCTCACCATCGGCGACCACGTCCGCCAGCGCCGCCTGCGTGGCGCGCGCCTGCGCATCCAGCTGCGCCTTGTTCACCGCATCGGTGGCCTGGGTGCCGGCGGCCACGTTGGTGATCTGCCGTTCCTTGCCGGCATCGCCGACGGACACGGTGTTGGCGCGCGCGGCCTTGGAACCGGCGCCCAGCGCCACGCTGTTGGCCGCGCTCGCGCTGCTGTTGCCGCCGATCGCCACCGCGTTGCTGCCCTTGGCGCTGGCCGTGCCTTCAACCAAGCACTTTTCCAGCAGCTTGCCACTGAACGCCACGCAGGTAGCGCTGCCGCCGATCTGCACCGACTGCGCAATGGCGGCACTGCTCATGCCCAATCCCAGTACCAGCCCCAGCGCCACGGCCAGCGCGGCTGGCGTTGCCTGCGTCGTGCCGCGGCGCTGGTCGACCACACCACCGCTGCTGTCGGAAGAGGCCAGTTCCGAGGCCACGACCAACTGACCCAATGCTTTGTTCCAGACCTTGCGATAAATCCGATTCATCGGTACGGCTCCTGATTGGACTGGTTTTGGGCAAAGCAACGCCACCGCCGGACCGTGCGGCCCAACGTCCCCCCTGGGGGCGTCTATTCGCGTGATTTACTGCGGGTATTGCCGAACGGCGCGCAGCGACAGAAACCCGAGCGCGTGCGCCAAGCGGTTACTGCGAAATGAATGATTCTGAAACGGGCTTCAAGTGTTAACGGCAACTTTGGAGAACGTCAAGACTTTGACACGACAAATCCTATTGCCGTGAAGCAGTTCACTATTTCACGGGTTTATAAAAGGATTTCGTTATGCAGACGTGACGAACGGCTGGCGCATGAAAATCGATGTAACTAGCGGGCGCGACTGGAGTTTCACACACGCAAAGAAAAACCCGCTGGCAATGCAGCGGGTTTTTCCATACGCGATGGCATTGCGCCCTGCGCGGAATGATGCGATCAGCCGCACCACACCCGTGCATTGCGGAACATGCGCATCCACGGCGAATCCCCCTGCCATTCGGCGGGCGCCCAGCTCAGGTTGAGCGCGCGCGGGGTGCGCTCCGGGTGCGGCATCATGATGGTGACGCGACCGTCGCTGCTGGTGAGGCCGGTGATGCCGTCCGGCGAACCGTTCGGATTCAGCGGATACTGGCTGGCAACGTTGCCATGGCCATCGATATAGCGCAGCGAGACGCGGGCCGCGGCCTGGTCGACGGCCGTGTCGAACACTGCCTGGCCTTCACCATGCGCCACCGCCACCGGCAGGCGCGAGCCGGCCATGCCACGCAGCAGGATCGACGGCGACTCCACCACTTCCAGCAGCGCGGTACGGGCTTCGAACTGCTCGCTGGCATTGCGGCGGAACTGCGGCCAGTGCTCGGCACCCGGAATGATGCCCTTGAGCTGGCTCATCATCTGGCAGCCGTTGCACACGCCCAGCGCGAAGCTGTCTTCGCGCGCGAAGAACGCGGCGAAGGCATCACGCAGCGCACTGCGCTCCAGGATCGAGGTGGCCCAGCCACGGCCGGCACCGAGCACATCGCCATAGCTGAAGCCACCACAGGCGACCAGGCCGGTGAACTCCTGCAGCGCCACGCGGCCTTCGATCAGGTCGCTCATGTGCACGTCAAAGGCACGGAAGCCGGCACGTTCGAAGGCGTTGGCCATTTCAATCTGGCCGTTGACGCCCTGCTCGCGCAGTACCGCCACGCGCGGACGCGCACCGGTGCTGATGAACGGTGCTGCGACATCTTCGTTGAGATCAAAGCTGAGCTTCGGCTTCAGGCCCGGTGCGTTGAAGGCACGTGCCACCTCGCGCTCGGCGTCGGCATTGGCCGGATTGTCGCGGCGCTTCTGCATCGCGTGAGTGACCGACCACCAGGCGTCGAACAGCGCTTCCCAGCGCCATTCGGCCAGGTTGCCACCACCCAGCGACACACGCACCACCGGTGCGGTGGTCGGTTTGGCGATGCGCTGTGCGCATTCGGTCAGTGCATGGCGCTCGACCAGGTCAGCGAACGCGGCGCGGTCTTCGCGTGCGATCTGCACCACCGCACCCAGTTCCTCGTTGAACAGGCTGCGGAACGGATCATCGCCCCACGCATCGAGGGTGATGTCCAGGCCCATCCGCGAGGTGAAGGCCATTTCGCACAGCGCGGCGAAGGCACCACCGTCGCTGCGGTCGTGGTAGGCCAGCAGCAGGCCGGCCTGGCGCGCATCGCGGATCAGCTCGAAGAAACCCCGCAGGCGCTGCGGATCGTCCAGGTCCGGAGCGGCACCGGCGAAGGCCGGCAGGTCACCATGGTCGGCGTGCACCTGGGCCAGGATCGAACCGCCCAGGCGCTGCTTGCCGGCCCCCAGGCCGATCAGCCACAGCTCGCTTTCCACGTCGCGGTCGAGCAGCGGGGTCAGCTGCTGGCGCACATCGGCCACCGGCGCGAACGCCGAGATCACCAGCGACACCGGCGACACGCTCTTGTGCGCTTCGCCCTGGTCGTGCCACTGCGCCTGCATCGACAGCGAGTCCTTGCCCACCGGGATGCTGATGTCCAGCTGCGGGCACAGTTCCATGCCCACCGCCTTCACCGCGTCGTACAGCAATGCGTCTTCGCCCGGGTGGCCGGCCGCGGCCATCCAGTTCGCCGACAGCTTGATTTCATCCAGCGCATCGACCGGGGCCGCGCACAGGTTGGTCAGCGCTTCGCCCACCGCCATGCGTGCCGAAGCCGCCGCATCGAGCAGGGCCAGCGGGGTGCGCTCGCCGATCGACATCGCCTCACCGGCCACGCCATCGAAGTCGGCCAGGGTGATCGCCACATCGGCCACCGGCAGCTGCCACGGGCCGACCATCTGTTCGCGCGCGGTCAGGCCGCCGACGCTGCGGTCACCGATGGTGACCAGGAAATTCTTCGAAGCCACGGTCGGGTGCGCCAGCACGCGCAGGCCGGCCTCATGCAGGTCCAGGCCGCCGGTCTTCAGCGCCGGCCAGCGCGGTGCCGGCGGATGCGCGGTGTCGCGATGCATCTTCGGCGGCTTGCCGAACAGCACGTCCATCGGCAGGTCGATCGGTGCATCGGCCGGGGTGTGGCCCGGCACGGCGCCGTAGGCCACCACCAGATGCTCTTCAGCGGTGGCCACGCCGACGGCCGCGAAGGGGCAGCGTTCGCGGGCGCACAGCGCGGCGAACTCGGCCAGGCGTTCCTGGGCCACGCCCAGCACGTAGCGTTCCTGCGACTCGTTGCACCACAGCTGCATCGGCGACAGCGACGGATCATCGGTGGGCACCTTGCCCAGGTCGATGACACCGCCGACGTTCGAGTCGTGCAGCAGTTCGGGGATGGCGTTGGACAGGCCCCCGGCGCCGACGTCGTGGAAGAACTTGATCGGGTTGTTGGCGCCCATCGCCACGCAGCGGTCGATGACCTCCTGGCAGCGGCGCTCCATTTCCGGGTTGTCGCGCTGCACGCTGGCGAAGTCCAGGTCCTCGGCGCTTTCACCGGAGGCCACCGAACTGGCGGCACCGCCGCCCAGGCCGATCAGCATCGCCGGCCCGCCGAGCACGATGACCGCATCACCGGCCTGCAGCGGGATCTTGTCGACCTGGACGCGGTCGATCGCGCCGAGGCCACCGGCCAGCATGATCGGCTTGTCGTACGCGCGCACCAGATCGGCACCTTCGGGCAACTCGAAGCTGCGGAAGTAGCCGAGCAGGTTGGGGCGGCCGAACTCGTTGTTGAACGCGGCGCCGCCGAGCGGGCCGTCGGTCATGATTTCCAGCGCCGGCGCCATGCGCGGGTTCAGCGCGCGCGGCGCTTCCCACGGCTGCGGCAGCTCGGGGATGCGCAGGTGCGAGACAGAGAAGCCGGTCAGGCCCGCCTTCGGCTTGCCGCCACGGCCGGTCGCGCCCTCGTCGCGGATCTCGCCACCGGCACCGGTCGAGGCACCGGGGAACGGCGCGATCGCGGTCGGATGGTTGTGCGTTTCCACCTTGATCTGGAAGGCGCTGGGTACCTGCGGCTCGCGGCGGTATTCGCCACTGGCCGGATCGGGACGGTAGCGCGAGGCCGGATGGCCTTCGATCACCGCAGCGTTGTCGCTGTACGCGCTGAGCGTGTGCTGCGGGGTCTGCTGGTGGGTGTTCTTGATCATCCGGAACAGCGAGCGGTCCTGTTCCTGGCCGTCGATGGTCCAGCTGGCGTTGAAGATCTTGTGCCGGCAGTGCTCGGAGTTGGCCTGCGCGAACATCATCAGTTCCACGTCCGACGGCGACCGGCCCAGCGCGGTGAAACGCTCGCGCAGGTAGTCGATCTCGTCCTGGGCCATGGCCAGGCCGAGGCGCTGGTTGGCGGCCTCCAGCTGGTCCACCGGCACGCGTTCCAGCTCACCCCGCGCCGGCGCGGAGAACAGCGCCTGGCCCTGCTCGACCGTTTCCAGCACCGACTGCGTCATCGGGTCGTGCAGCGCCTTGACCAGCGCCTGCTGGGCGGCGGCATCGACCGGCCAGCCCTGCACGTCGATGCGCAGGCCGCGCTCGACCCGGCTCACCGGCTGGCCGGCACCGCGCACCAGTTCGGTGGCCTTGCTCGACCACGGCGACAGCGTGCCCAGGCGCGGCACCACGATGCGGCTGACCGCGCCCTCGGCCACGGCTTCGGCCTGCGGCGCAGCTTCGAGGATGCGGCACAGGGTGGCGAGGTCGGGAGCGGCGCTGCCTTCGGGCTGCACGAAGTAGACGTGCCAGGCACCGCTGATGCGCAGGGAGGGAGCGATGGACTGCAGGCGGGATTCAAGACGTTCGCGGCGGAACGGCGACAGGGCGGGCGCGCCCTCGAGGACCATCATGTCCGGGGAACCGTAGTTGGGAAACGGGCCCGACATTGTACCGGAAGCAGGGGGATGGCTTTGGCCGGGCGGCGCCCGGCACCCGCCGAGGCCAGGGCAACGGCAACAGCAACAGCTGCTGCCAAAGCAAAAGCAGGATTTCCGTGGGATGGCGGGGTGGATCCGGTGGCGGGGGACGCCGTAAACCCATCCCTGGGGGCTTGGCCGCGGCATCCATGCCGCGGATTGATCTGGCCCCCTGAAAACGGACGCCATGAAGCCGTTTCAGGCGGCAGTCCGGAGCTGCCGGGCGTAGTTGTTAGGCGAGTGGTAGCCCAGCGCCGAGTGTAGCCGGGCTGGATTGTAGAAGCCGT